>JANXVN010000293.1 GCA_025351645.1 Ferruginibacter sp. | reverse complement strand
CGGATCTTAGTAACAGTGGGCAACAGGGCTGGAGCCCTGCGCCTATCTGAGTTATTTAAATTTCCTTAATTCCATATTTCATTCATCTCCGTCAATATAATTGGTTTACCGTCCGTTACAACAATTGTATGTTCGTGCTGTGCCATAAAACCGCCTTTGTTGCCAACCATTGTCCAGCCATCTTTTAAAGTTTCTGTGTAGGTAGAAGTAGTTGAAATAAAGGTTTCAATAGCCACTACAGATTTTTTTTTAAACCTTGTAAAATTATACCTATCCCTGTAATTAGCTATTTCACTGGGCTCTTCGTGAAGGCTTTTCCCTATGCCGTGGCCCGTTAAATTTTTGATGACTTTATAACCTCTTTTCTTTGCTTCCGTTTCAATTAAAAATCCAATATCATTAATACGGACTCCACCTTTTATAGCATGAATTGCTTTGTGCAAAATTTGTTTTGAAGTATCAATCAATTTTTGATAATGGTTTATATCCGTCCCTAAGACAAATGAACCTCCGTTGTCCGACCAAAAGCCATTCAATTCTGCCGATACATCAATGTTTATTAAATCACCTTCATTAAGTATTTTTTTGTCAGATGGTATGCCGTGGCAAAATTCATTGTTTACACTTATACAAGTAAACCCAGGAAAATTATAAGTTACATAAGGTGCAGATTTCGCCCCAAAGCCGTTAAGTATTTGTCCGCCAAAATTGTCTAATTCTTTAGTCGTCATACCAGGTTGAGCAAAGTTCCTCATTTCCTTCAATGTGTAGGCAACAGCTTCGCTTGCCTTTTTCATGCCGGTTAGTTCTGAATCTTTTGTTATTGACATATTTTGTGATTTTTAATTAATGACAATCTCCTTTATCATTTGTTTAATAGTTTAATTTAATCCAACCTATCCCTAACGGAAATGCTTATTATTTAACGATTTCATTTTTATAAACTCTGCCATCTTCTATAACAAATTGTACATATTCAAAATTAGTAATGTCGTCAAGCGGGTTGCCTTCAACGGCGATAATGCCGGCTAGTTTTCCTTTTGTGATGGAGCAGGTTCTATTTCCATGGCGGGTTACCTACTTTTTTCCGTGGCTGTTTTCGCCTTAGATTCCTGACCAGGCACCATGGAAAATGTTTAAACCTGTGACCTGGTGTCCTTATGCCTTTGTTGGTAAGGGCCTTGCTTCATTAGTCTCGCACGCTCCTTATCGAGGACTCTAATTAACACCGTGAGCCGCCGCTGTTTGTGTTCACCAACGAGCCGAAGCTTCAAACAGTAAACTATTTAGCAATGGGTGAGGATCCAAGTCGTCTATAACCGCATAATAATAATTGCATACAGCAAAGGTGATAAGTAAAAAGGAATTGCATAACTTATCTGGTAAAGTATTTGATACATACGCTTCGGCTGTTGGTGAAAAACACACAATAGCGGCTTACCGGGATAGGTTAGCTTTTTAATACGTGAAGTTGGAACATCGACAAAGGCAAAATAACAATTTACTGGTTAATCATAGTTTCAATAATATGCTGCGGGCTTGCAGCTGTACCCATAGCATTTACCTGGGTAAAGTAATTGTACCACCCTGCACCTTCTACCATTTTTTCAAACTCATGTGCGGCTTCAATTGTGGGAAACGTCCAAACAGCAAAGTAGTCATAATCAGCTTTGCTAAATGTAGCCGCATCATTACTGCCCCAACTCACTATTTGTACGCCACTATCCAGTAAATGCTGTATAGCTGGGCCCAGGGCATTCATGTAGTCGCCCCTTTCTGCCTTAGATAAATCTATCCAGGCTTGCTTTGCCTTCCATAATTCAATGTAGGTAATCATATACTTAATTTATAACTTAAATATAGGCATTATTTTACAAAAAAAATAGCCATATAATTGGCTGGTTAAATTACCGGGTTATAACTTTTTTTTTATCAAGTTTGTGGTTGGTGTGGGTGCCCGCAACGTTGTCTGCTAAACTTACCAGTTAGCGAACCAACCACGGAGACATAATTAAATATGGTATCATTTTATTTTTGTTGAGCATGTTGCAAGGCTCTTACCATAATTTCTATATCAGTAACACCTCTAAAGCCACTAAAGCCTACTGATAATTTCTCTCCATTTTCCAGTAGCAATTGCTGGCCTCCTTGCCAGCCTATTAGGTCGGGTGCTTCAATGCCGTTACCGTTTTCTTCTACTTCTTTATTGAAAACCATTCTTTCGTATTCGCCGGTGTTAACGCCGGTAAGCCAAACCTGGCTTGCCTTTGTCCACGCCACTTTAAAAATATTTCTTAGTCTTGGGTTATTGGAGCCAAACATTTTTCCATGCACTGTACCTTGTTCGTCAATAATACAAACAGCAAGGTTGCCATTGCCAATATTGCTATCAAGCGGGTTTTGCATGTACTCTGGAATAAGGTTTTCGATAGCAGTAAATAATTTGGGTATGATGGCACTCATATATTTTAATTTTTGTGTAAGGTAAATATATACACAAAATAATAAATTCTGGGGCCCGGCAGTATGTTTACGTTTATGTGTTGGGTGAATTAAAAATTAAATTATAGCTGCGTGCGTGATCCCCTCTTTGCCGTTGTGGTTGGAGCCTTACCAAATAATTACCAGCGTGCTATTACAGCAAATACAGCCTCCATAAATTTAGAATGATTTTAAATACCCTTTAGCCATTTTATTTTTACTACAACCAATACTTTTACGAATTGAGGCGTAAGGGATAGTAACGGAAATCCTTTTTTGTCGGCCGCCGCAAAAAAGATTGTAGTGAATAGCCCGGCCCCTTTGCCGCAGCGGCATTGGGCGTACGCAATAAGTACATTTTACTTTCTGGCAGGCGCATAGCTTCAGTGCCCATTTACTTAAATATTACTATCCCTTAAATCAAATAATAGATTACAAGCATATGCATCAATACTCAAAAAGCTACTATAAGCTGGCAGTAAAGGCTTGCTGAACACCGTTGTTTTAGAAGGATTTTAAAATTGGTTGCTTAGTAAAAAAGTAGGCAACAGGCATTGAGCCTGTGCCTACTTAGGAGTAAAGTAATGGATAATTTTACTTATTATTTTGATTAGTTCCTTGCTGGCTTAAGTATAATTTTTGTCCAGCCTTTATCCCTGGCATTAAAATGTTTGTATGCGTCCGGGGCGTCTTGCAAAGAAATTTCATGAGAGATAATTTTGGAAGGATGGGCTTTTCCAGATGATATTAATGAGCATAGTTGGCGGTTGTATGATTTTACATTTGCCTGTCCTGTTGCAATCCTTTGCCCTTTCATCCAAAAATTACCAAAGTCAAAATCCATATGCCCTTTTTTCTGGAGGGTTTCTTTTGATTTTGGGTCTTTGGAAACAAATACACCCACAACGCCGATTGAGCCTGTGGCTTTTACTGCTTGTACCAATTCATTCATAGTTACGTTAGAATGTTCTTCACCATGTTTATCGCAACATTGGTACCCTACACATTCGCAACCTCTATCTGCCCCTTTGCCGTTGGTTAATGCAAGCACTTGTTCAACTGCCGGGGCCTCTGAAAAGTCAATAGCTATGGCGCCAAATTCTTCGGCAAGCTTCAGCCTATCTTTATGATTATCAACAACCATCACTTTACTTGCACCTTTTATTACAGCTGAATGAGCAGCCATTAAGCCAACCGGCCCAGCACCATAAATTACTACAGAGTCGCCAACTTGTACATTTGCCAATTCGGTTGCATGGTACCCTGTTGGAAAAATATCGGAAAGCATTACATAATCATTCTCTTTTTCTTCTGCATCCTCTGGTAATTTAAGGCAGTTAAAATCACCAAAGGGCACTCTTAAATATTCTGCTTGCCCACCACTGTATGGCCCCATACCAGCAAATCCGTAAGCTGCTCCTGCAAAACCTGGGTTCATAACTAAACAGTAGCCAGTTAATCCTTTTTCACAATTATTGCAATGCCCGCATCCGATATTAAAGGGCAAGCACACCATATCCCCTATTTTAATTTGGGTTACCGCGCTGCCAATTTCAACAACTTTACCCATATTTTCATGGCCCAAAATTCTTCCCTCTTCCATATCGGTCCTTCCCTCGTACATGTGCAGGTCTGATCCGCAAATATTTGATGTCGTTATTTTAACCAGTACATCTGTCGGTTGCTCTATTTGTGCATCCGGGGTTTCAATAACCCTTACATCGTAAGGCCCGTAATATACTAATGCTTTCATATTTTAATAATTTTTGGTTACTTTTTTTAAAATAAATTACTATTTAATCTTTTAAATTCCTGAGATACAATCCTTAAAAATTTATAAATAAATTATAATTAAAAAAAAGTCAAAAGCTATACCAACAATGATAAAGTTTAGTAAGTATTTGTTTTAAACAAACAATCAATTACTAAATAGCTGCCCTTATTTAAAAAGTTTTCTTTTTGTTTTGGTAGTTTTTTATGCTAAACCTTACGCTAAAACACAGATAATCAATAAACTATTATTACAGTAAAACGTTTTTATAAATGGTTATTAAATTAGGGGCAGGGAGGGTTAAGTTTATCATAATTACCTTACGATTAAAATGTACTATTGGAATGGGATAACCATACAATGGAATTTTTTTACCAACATAGCTGTTTTAACGTACACTTTGAGGCTGTAGTTTTTTGCCCATTAATTTTATGGATGCGCACTGTAAAAAATTATTAAAAAATATTACCATTATTTTACTATTCCCATCCTAAAGAATTAATTTCAATTAGTACAATTAATTATAACTTAAGCTTTTGCTCTATTTTGAGGTACTATATAAAGCCTTTATGAATTAATTTTTTATTTCAAAGTCCTTATTATCAAAGTTGCTTACGCCAAATGGGTTTACCTAAAAATTAAACCGGAAAAGGGACAATATTATTTCTCAAAAACTTCCATTGGAAAAATTGGAGAAATTTAATAAGGAAGCAATTTCCACCATAAACTAAGTACAAAATAGTTATTTACTAATGAAAATTGACTACCTAATGCTAATATAATTGTTTTAATAATGGACTTTTGGTGGGTATAATTCAATGCCGTTAAGTTAAGGATCTATATGTTTGTCTTTACCTCACCCTAACCCTCTCCAAAGGAGAGGAAAGGTCTTAACTTAACGGCATTGGGGTATAATTATTTTTAACCGCAATTTTTTTAATTTACTAACCCCTGTAACTGTAGTTGTAATCAAACTTTAATATGTAGGCCTTTTTTTTTATTGGTATTTATTATATACAATACACAAAAGACTTGTTAAACGTAAATTATTATTTTCTCAAAATATTTATATGAAAGTAAAAAAAGACCCGAATATGGTTGTACCACCTTCTTCGTCCAATTCGCTGGTTAAATCGGATAACCTTTTTCCTGTGGTTGGTATTGGGGCATCTGCAGGTGGTTTGAAAGCTTTTAAAACATTTCTAAAAGCTATTACCGAAAACTCGGGCATGGCTTACGTACTTGTACAGCATTTAGACCCCAAGCATGAAAGTGTATTGCCCGAGTTATTGCAAAAAGCTACTACAATACCGGTAGTTGAAATTACTGATGATATAAAAGTGCTTCCCAATCATATTTACGTAATACCCAGCAATAAAATGATGGTGGCTACAGATGGCGTTTTATTACTTGCCCCCAGGCCCGAAAAAAGTACAACAGGGCGCTACCTTCCTATTGACCTATTTTTTACATCGCTTGCAGAAGTACATCAAAGTAATGCTATTGGCGTTGTGTTATCAGGTACTGCAACCGACGGTACGCTTGGGTTAAAAGCCATTAAAGAGCATGGCGGAATTACTTTTGCACAAGACGAAGCATCTGCAGAATTTGATGGCATGCCCAATAGTGCTGCACAGGCTGGAGTGGTCGATTTTATTTTACCGCCCGGCGACATCCCCAATAAATTGTTAGAGATAAACAGCAGGTCATTATTGAGTGATGAGCAAATAAAAAATATTCCAAAGCAGGACGAAGATATTTTTAAACAAATTCTTTCTTTGCTGCGTATCCGCAAGGGAGTAGATTTTACTTATTATAAACAGACCACCATCCGCCGCCGGATACTGCGCAGGATGGTAGTAAATAAAAATGAAAAAGCCGATGAATATTTAAACTTTTTGAGGAGTAATAATCAGGAACAGGATTTATTATACCAGGATATGCTGATACCGGTAACTTCGTTTTTTCGGGATAGAAAAATATTTGATAATTTATGCAATGAAGTTTTTCCGGTAATCTTAAAAAATAAAGTACCCGGAGAAATTACACGGATATGGGTTGCAGGCTGCAGCACCGGACAGGAAGCATACTCTTTTGCGATATGTTTTAAAAACTTTTGTGGAGATAATTTTGAAAGGATCCAAATTTTTGGTACCGACCTCAGTGAACCTGCTATTGCAAAGGCACGTTCAGGCATTTATGAAAAAAACGAAGTAGAATCTGTATCGCCCGAAGACCTAAAGGCGTATTTTACAAAAAACAATGGCGGCTATCAGGTAAATAAAAGTATCAGGGATTTGTGTGTGTTTGCACATCATAATTTTTTAAAAGATCCTCCATTTGGAAAAATGGATTGCATTAGTTGCCGTAACGTATTAATTTATATGGAGCCGTACCTGCAAAAAAAGGCATTAACTACTTTTCATTATGCACTAAATCCCAAAGGCTATTTATTGCTTGGTAAATCAGAAACTACCGGCGGTGTGCCTGAACTTTTTGCATCTGTAGAAAAAAATGATAAACTGTACACTCGTAAAGATGTGCCAGGCAGGTTTATGCAGGTAGCAAGCGTTAGGAGCGAACAAATTTTAAATCACCTTCCTGACAATCCCAAAAGCGAAAGCCTTCGCTCCGACTTTCAAAAAACGGCCGACGATATCCTGCTCCTTAAATACACACCAGCCGGTGTGGTTATAAACGAAGCAATGGATATTGTACATTTTAGAGGCAATACTGCAAACTATTTAGAGCAGGCTCCCGGCAAACCCAGCCATAATTTATTAATGATGGCAAAAAATGGTTTGGGTTTTGAGTTGCGCAATATTTTGCACAAAGCAAAAGCAGATAAAAAAAATGTTATAAAAGAGAATATTCCAATTAAAGTAAATGGAAGCCTGCGCCAAATTTCTATAGAAGCTGTACCGCTGCTAAATACGCTGGAGCCTTATTACCTTATTCTCTTTCACGACAATAATTTAAATGATAGTAATGGGTTGGTAACTGATAACAATAAAAAGGTTTTATCTAAAGTAAAAAAAGAAGAAAATAATATTAGAATACAATTACTGGAACAGGAACTATCTCAGGCAAGAGAAGATATGCGCAGCATTACCGAAGACCAGGAGGCAAGTAATGAAGAATTGCAAAGTGCCAATGAAGAATTACTTAGCGGCAGTGAAGAATTGCAAAGTTTAAATGAGGAGCTGGAAACAAGCCAGGAAGAATTACAAAGTACCAATGAGGAACTAACCGTTTTAAACTATGAATTAGTTAACCTGAACGAACAGATAACAGATTCCAGAAATTATGCTGAATCGATTGTAGCTACCCTTTATCAACCCTTGCTGATACTTGATAAAAACCTAAGAGTAAAGTCTGCCAACAAAGCTTTTTATAAAACATTTAAAGTAAATGAGCAGGAAACAGAAGGGATATTAATTTATGACCTTGGTAACCGGCAATGGAATATTCCCGAACTGAGGACCTTACTGGAAGAAATTTTTCCTTTAAAAACACGGATTACAGATTTTGAAGTGACCCACAAATTTTCAGCTATTGGTGAGCGGGTAATTTTATTAAGTGCCTTTGAAATAACAAGAGAAAAAAAAGAAGAAAAATTAATCTTGCTTTCAATTGAAGATATTACTGAAAGAAAAGAAGCTGCAAAAAAAATTGAAGAAAGTGAAAAACAAAAGGCGTTTTTGCTGAAGTTAAGCGATGCAATGCGGCCGCTCAGTAATGCTGTAGGCATTGAAGAAGCAGTTACAAAAATAGCCAGAGATTTTATGCATGCGGATGGGTGCCACTACTGTACCATCCAAGGTGATAATCTTATTATTTTGCGTGATTCTGTGCGTGAAGGCTTACCCTCGGTTGTGGGTACGTATCAAATAAGCAACTTTACCCTGTTTAAAACAATACTTGATGCCGGACGTCCTATGATTGTTGAGGATGTGCGTACCACAGAAATATTTGATGAAGAACTAAAACAGCTTTGTACTCAGTTACAGACTATTTCATTTATAAATGTACCGGTAATTAAAAACGGTAAACCTGTAGGCTTACTATCTATTGTACAAAGTAAGCCAAGAAAGTGGACAGACACAGAAGTGCAACTAATTATAGAAACAGCCGAACGCACCTGGGCAGCAGTAGAAAAAGCTAATGCGGAAGAAGACTTGCGCCAATCAGAAGAAAAATATCGTTCCCTTTTCAATTCCATCGACCAGGGCTTTGTACTTTGCAAGCTGGTTCGCAATAAAGAGGGTAAGGCAACTGACTACTATGTGCTGGAGGTTAACCCTACGTATGAAAAGCAATCAGGATTAACCTTAAATATAATGCTTGGTAAAACTATTTTGCAGGCTTTTCCTGCTCTTGATAATTGGTGGGTAGATACTTATGCTGCTGTAGTAGATAATCAGTGCCCAGCAATATTTGAGCGATATTTTGAATTCACTAACCGCTGGTTTGCAATTAAAGCTTACCCCAATGAAAAGGACAGGTTTACCGTTTTGTTCAGCGACATTACTGAACGCAAGCAGGCAGAAATGCGGCAGGCATTTATTCTTAAATTAAGTGATACGCTCAGAGCACTAAGCAGTGCTGTTGCCATACAAGAAACTGCAATGAATTTATTAGGCGAATTTATGCAGGTGAACCGCGCCTTTTACGCAACAATATTTGTTGATATTGAAACGATAATTGTTGGAGCAGGTTTTCACAAAAATGTAATTTCCCTTGCCGGTAACTTTAAGTTTGCTGACTTTGATATTGACATGATGAAAATTTATGGTGCTGGAACTACGCGTGTAATTGCTGATACAGAAGCTGACAACAGATTTTCAAAAAAATCAAAAGCAGCATTATTGGGTATTGAAATGCAAGCGGCTATAAGCGTGCCCCTTGTAAAAGACGGAATACTTAGGGCCCTGGTAAATATACATCAATCAATTCCCCGACAATGGACTGAAGGAGAAATTGCATTGGTAGAAGACGTATGCGAACGCACCTGGCATGCAGTTGAAAGAGCAACGGCAGAAGAAAAAATTACAGAAAGCGAATCAAAGTTGCGTACACTTATTGAAGATTCACCGGTTGCAACCTGCTTGTTTACCGGAAGAGAAATGAAGATAGAAGTAGCCAATGATAAAATGTTATCTTATTGGGGTAAAGAAAAAAACGTAATAGGAAAAACACTGGCAAATGGTGTTCCCGAATTAGCAGGCCAATCTTTTTTTGAAATATTAGATGATATATTTACAACAGGTAAAATTTACGATGGAAAGAACGAAATTCGAAAATTAGCCGTAAACGGTATTTGGAACACGTACTATTTTGATTATACTTATAAGCCCATTCGCAATGCGGCAGGAGATGTGTATGGTGTAATGAATATGGCGGTAGATGTAACAGAGCAGGTACTTGCCCGCAAAAAAATTGAAGAAAGCGAAAAACGTTATAACATGATGCTGCTGCAATCGCCATTTGCCTTTGCGGTGTTAAAAGGAAAGGATATGGTGGTTATTCTTGCCAATGACAGCATGAAAGAAATGTGGGGAAAAGGAAAGGAAGTAGAAGGTAGGTTATTGACTGAAATTTTACCCGAAATTAAAAACCAGGGGTTTCCGGAATTGCTCAATCAAGTATATACTACAGGTGTTCCTTACACCTCGTATGAATCCCTTGCACAGCTGAAGCGCAATGACAAATTGGAAGATGTGTATTTCAATTTTGTATTTCAACCATACCACGAAGCAGATGATTCTATTTCGGGTGTAGTTATAATTGCTATTGAAATAACGCCGCAGGTAATTTTAAATCAAAAAATTAAAGAAAGCGAATCCCGTTTTCGCAAAATGGCAGATTTGATGCCTCAAAAAGTTTGGACAGCCGATACCTACGGCAACTATAACTATTTTAATAAATGCTGGCTCGATTACTCCGGCCTTGATTATGAAGAATTAAAAGACGATGGCTGGAAAAAAGTAATTCACCCCGAAGATTGGGAAGAAACTATAGCACGCTGGCAACAGTCAATAATTACAGGAGAAAATTTTGAAATGGAACACCGGTTCCTTAACACAAAAGGCATCTATAAATGGCACCTAAGCCGTGGCCTGCTGCAAAACGATGAATATGGCATCAATAAAATTTGGATTGGCACCAACACAGAACTGCATCATATAAAAGAAGAGGAACAGCGCAAAGGTAATTTTATAAAGATGGTTAGCCATGAATTAAAAACACCTATTACATCAATTAAAGGCTATGTACAAACCCTTTTAATGATGCTTGATGACGAGGCTACAAAACTTGCCCCTGTACAGATAAAATCATCATTGATACGTGTTGAAAGGCAAATATTAAACTTAACAAGGTTAATTTCGGAAATGCTGGATTTAAGCAGGATTGAAGAAAGTAGCCTGCAGCTTCAGTTGGAATTATTCAGCCTTAATGATTTAATCGATGAAATAAAAGACGATATCTTAATAACCAAGCCTAAATATGTTATCGATGTAAACCATGATTTTTCTGCTTCCATATTTGCCGATAAAGATAGGATAGGGCAGGTGCTTATTAACATTATTAACAATGGTATTAAGTACAGCCCTAAAAGTAATAGGATTGAGATACGTATTTATAAAACCGAAACAGATAAAGTAAGTGTAAGCATTAAAGATTTTGGTATTGGTATTAGTAAAGAACATCAACAGAAAATATTTGACCGTTTTTATAGGGTGGATGGCAAAAATGAACAGACATTTACAGGCTTTGGTATTGGGTTGTTTGTAGCCAATTCAATAATAGAGAAGCATAACGGCACCATGCAAATTAACAGTGAAATAGATATGGGCTCCGAATTTACTTTTACATTAAACGTTGCACCACAAAAATAATGGGCCATATAAATTTTTTCCGTGGCTGGTTTGTAAATGGTTTATCAGCTTACTCCGTAACCTGGAGTTTTCAGCAGCCACATGCCTTAAATTTTATGGTTATTTAAAAAACCTGCAAATAATGTATCCAAAAAGTTTGAGCCAATGTTTGTATGGAATGTAAATAATGCTGTTGCTTGCTTGTATACCAGGTTAAAAAATAGCATTTTAAAAGGTAGCTAAACCAGCTATGGAACAGAAAAAGACGGTGCTATAATTGTTACTAATTAAAAATTAATGCCGTTAAGTTAAGGATCTATATGTTTGTCTTTACCTCACCCTAACCCTCTCCAAAGGAGAGGAAAGGTCTTAACTTAACGGCATTGAATTTATAATTATTATTTAATGCCGTTAGGTTAAAGATTTAGTTATGGTAGATGATAAAAAACAGGCCCATTGGGATAACGTTTATAACACAAAAAGTACTGGCCAGATGAGCTGGACACAGGACATTCCAAAATATCACTCGATTTGATCCAAAGTTTCCATTTGAATAAAACAGCCAAAATCATCGATGCCCGTGGTGGCGATAGCAGGCTGGTTGACCATCTGTTGGAAGCAGGCTTTATAAATATAACAGTGTTGGACATTTCGGGTAAGGCACTCGAAAATGCTCAAAAAAGGCTAGGGGCCAAAGCAATGCTTGTTACATGGATTATATGCGACATTACAGAATTTATACCAGATACGAATTATGATATGTGGCACGACCGGGCAGCTTTTCACTTTTTGACAACCGCTGAACAAACTGAAAAATATGTACAAACAATGAGAAAACATGTGTTAGGCTACGTGGTGATTAGTACATTTTTTGAAAGTGAGCCGCCAAAATGCAGCGGGCTGGATGTAAAGAGGTATAATTAGCTAACGCTCACCGAAGCGTTGAGCGATGGTTTTGACCGATTAGGCTGTAAAACAGAATACCACATGACACCGTTTGGCACTATGCAAAATTTCTTGTTCTGCAACTTCAAACGTTCTTTGAGGTAATTAATTTGTTTCCCTCTTAAATAATTAGTTGAATTATAATATACTAAAATCTAGTAGCCAAGCAGGTTAAATTTTATAAGTACGCCTTCCTATTTTTTGAAGAAATTAAAAATCGATTACCGCTAATAAATTAATACAATTAAAGCCGTCCTGTTTGTAGATCATTAAGCTCTGGTAATTTTTAAAAAGTTTATTTTAACATCAAATATTTCATCTTTCCATCCTGCTTCGCGCTTTCCACCTTCCTATCCCATATAGCTATAACTTCAGGATTTTTTTTCATTATCTGGCTTAGCTATAAATTAAAAAACGCTGGGTCCCTTGGCCAGGTGTAACACCAGCCACTGAACTATCTATATCCCATACAAGTGCAAGCCGTTAAACTTTTTAAATGCATTTTTCTCTTACTCTTCAAGTATCTTGGAGTTGCCGTCGTGGTTAGCTTTGTCTCATTAAACATAAGCCAACAAGCCAATATCGAAAAAAGTTACGACTGGCAACAGGATGGAGTGCTGTGCCCGTGGAAAGATAAATTTTTAGGAAGTGCATGAAAGGAACATCTATTACTTTCATAAGTAAAGAAACTTCTCCTGGTAAAGCAGGCTAACATTTTACAAGTTCAATAAAAAGATGTTACGGTATTTACAAAAGTTTTTCTAAATAGTAATGGCGCCAATGTTAAATTCTGGCATAAATTTATCAACACAATTTAACAATATGGAATATCTGTAACAATTGCACAATGAAAAATCCTTCAATTAAAATACTCGTATTAAATATACTTATCGCTATAATTATCTATGTAGCATTTTTGTATGGCGCATTTATAACTGGCTATGGCGCTAATGGTAATCATTTGTACCTGTAACAAAATATATTTCTAGGCTTTGTGTTTTGCACTTATTGCTTAATCTTTTTTTGCTTTATAGATTTAAAAAATTAGCTGGGATTTTTACTTCGGTTTCAGTAGCCTTAATAGGCCTTTATTATTTTGCGGAAGCTTGGCAATTTGGATATTTTTAATATTTTCTTTCTTTATTTAGATACTGCCACAAAATGCTGGCCCGTTGCCAGTTGTTATTATTTTCACGACAAGCTTTTTACTGTAAAAATAAATAGGTACAGCAAATTTTTCTCTTTAGTAAAATAATCTGTTGGGCTGCTAAGTTTCCCACATGCCTTTATTTCCAGGGCTGTTTACAATACGGGCAAATAGTGCATTGAAAAAAAATGATCCTGCGTTTATATGTAATGTAAGTGTTGTAGCAGTTGAACAACGAGCTATATGAGCAAGCATTTTAAATATTAGCTAAACCAGATGCGGAATAGAAAATGACAAGGCAATAATTATTACTGATCAACAATTTTTTTTTAAATATCAGACAGTAATAAAGTAAACTAATTTATTAATCCAATAGTTCTGGAGTGCCTGATAGCCTGCTCATTGGTATCAAATAAAAAGGTATAGATGTTTTTGTTTGTTATGCCAGCTAATATTGCTTCGGTAGTTGCTGCATGCTTCAATTTAATATTCCTAATGTAAATGGCTTCTATCCTGTTAGGGTATTTATTTGCTATGGCAGCATAAATATCAGGGTCGCTTTGAGAGTTATCCCCCATCAGCACAAACCGTTGTTGAGGAAATGCTTCCAGTATCCTTACAACCCTTATCAGTTTGCCTTCATGTTTTGTTTTGCCCGTTTTTAATAGTTGGTGCCATTTCTTCATGCCACTTAATAAAAAGGCTCCCTCAGGCAGTTTATTATGTTTAAAAAATTCTACAAGGTCATCGTAAAGGTTCCATTCACTGCTTGATACGTAAAAAAATGGATTGGGCACATCAACGGTAGTATGTGTTACCGAAAGCAAATGATAATGGTTAACAACGTCATTAAAGGCTTTTCTTGTATGGGGGTTTTTAGTAAAAAGCTCTTTTATCCTTTTGCCACTGGTGGCAGAGTAAGATACCAATACCGTATCATCAATGTCGGATATAAAAGCAAACTGGGTAACATGGGGCACAAAAACTTTGCCGCTACCTGCTGCTGCTATGCTTCCATCGGTGTTCAGCATATTAACTGTTACGGTATGCCAGCCTGCTTCAGCAGTGGAAAATGATTCCCACTCAAATTTATAAAAGCCATCTTTTTCTGTAGTGCTAAAACATTGCTGTTGTTTCCATAATAATTGTACCCGTGCACCTGCCACCGGCTTTACAAAAAACAGCTTAAACAGGTGCAATATGTTTCCCCACCGGTTTTTAGTATAGTTTCTATGCTTAATAGGCTTGCCTGTAAGCACATGCCCAAATACTACCAGGTTATTTTTATGCCCATAACCATGGTACACTTTTACCGTAAATATTGGCTGGCTTTTATCTTCCTTCATATCAATTTATAAAATAGCAAATTGCTCTAATTTTTATGCAAACAAATATGGAGCCTCATTTGCTAACAAATAATTATAATAAATTAGGTCTGCAGGCACTGCTTTTACTGGTGTATTTATAAAATGCCCAAAAAATAGCAACATATTTATAGCTTTAAAAGTTGGCTGAGTATATTTAAAATTTTAATTCTAACGTCAATGGACCAATCAGGCAATTCAAAAATACTTTTTATTTTAAATTCTGGTGCCGGTAATAAAGGCATACACTGGCAAGCAGAAATAGAAACTTATTTTGCTGCCCTTAGCTATATAATTGAGGTACTTACATTGGGCAAAGATTGCAGTGTAGCTCCAGTAAATGAAAAAATTAACTTGTTTTCCCCAACGCTTGTTGTTGCGGTTGGTGGCGATGGCACGGTAAAGCTAGTTGCAGAATGCGTATTTGAAAAAAATATCTCTTTGGGCATATTGCCTGGTGGTTCAGCCAATGGGCTAGCTAAAGAATTAGGCATACCAATGGAGCCCCAGGCTGCTTTACAAATATTAGTCACTGGCAACAGTAAAAAAATACACCTAATAAGAGTGAATGAACATTTATGTATCCACCTTAGCGATATCGGCTTTAATGCATTTGTAATAAAAAAGTTTGAGGCTCAATCAGGGCGTGGCATGTGGGGCTACTTAAAAGCGTCCATAAAAGTATTGTTCCAAAACCGGATGATGGATGTAGACATTCAAATTAATGGCACCAATAAACGAGTTAACGCCGCAATGATAGTAATTGCCAATGGTAATAGTTATGGCAGCGGTGCCCTAATTAATCCGATAGGCAAGCTGGATGATTACCTGTTTGAAGTAATTGCGGTAAAAAAGATTTCCCTGCGGGAATTATTTAAAATGCTTGTATCCCATCAACCATACGACCCTAAAAAAATTGCCACTTATCAAACGGAACGTTTAAATATGAAGTCGGTAAAAAGAGCTTATTTTCAAGTGGATGGTGAGTATTTGGGTAAAATTAATGAAGTGAAGGCGGTACTGCTTCCTAATGCGCTACAAATTGTTGTGCCGGGTTGATAGGGGAGTGTATTTATAATAAGGAAAGGCGTTTTTTTATTTGTTGCTTACATTTTATTACAATTTTATTAATCAAAAGCCTATATCTTTTTTAGGCAAAGAGATTGTAGATTGTAATAAATGTTTTTCAATAACTAATGCGTATAAAATAATTTAAAAAAGCCTTATCTATTTTATACCATTTTAAACCATCGTTTTGATATGTGCTTACC
>JANXVN010000245.1 GCA_025351645.1 Ferruginibacter sp. | reverse complement strand
AATAGGCCTTCTTTTATTATTTTCCGCCTCAATGTTTTGCCAAATATTTGGCGGCACCTCTGGCGAGTAATCGCTGAGCTGCTGCTTTATAAAATCATCAAATTTATTTTCTTCCCTCATACCGCAATTTTTTGTACTTGTATTAGTTGTCTCTGTAACATCAGCCTTGCTTTTACTAATTGGCTACGGCTGGTGCCCGCTTGAATGCCCAGCATGGCAGCAATTTCATCATGCGGGTAACCTTCAATTACATGCAGGTTAAATATTAACCGGTAACCATCCGGCAGGTGGTTTATCAAATCAAGCAATTCTTTTTGTGTAAGGTTCGCATAAGCAAATGGTTCCGGGCTTTCATGGTCGGCATCGGTTATCACGTAGTTGGTTATTTCTTTCTCGTAGCGCTTTAGCGAATATTTTTTTAAGGCGGTATTTACTACAATTTTTTTTACCCATCCTTCAAAAGAGCCTTCAAACTTAAACTGGTGTATCTTTTCAAAAACCTTTATAAAAGCATCCTGCAAAATATCTTCGGCATCGGCTTTATTATGGGCATAACGATGGCATACGCCGTACATACGGCTACTATAAAAAGTAAACACCTCTTTTTGGGCGGCGCTATTTTTATTGGTACATGCCTTTATTAATTGCTCTTCTGTCAATACATATACGTTTAAGCAGTAGTTTTTTTAAATAGATACTATTATTAAGCTTAACGCTGCCTGAAAAAATATTGATTTTACTAAATAGATATTAGTGGTTAATTTACAGTAATTAAATTGATTTGAATAGTATTTTAAACCTGTTTACTGTACCATGGATTTTGACGTTCCGGCAATTTTAGAACAACTAAAAGCACTGGTTGCAGTAAATGCAAGCCTACAATCTACCATTGATGAGACGAAGGATTTTACAGCCATGAGGGAAAATGAATTGCGTACCCTTAAAGTAGAAATAGCTGCCATGGCAGAAACAAAAAGCAAGCTTGATAACCAGGCTATGGAACTAGAAATTTTACAAGATTACATGGATAGCCTGCAACAGAAAGCAGCCGGTGCGAAAAACATAGAAACAGGGCTGCGCCAGGAGATGAGTAAAAGTATTAGCGAACATCATCAATTAGAAAATTTACAGCACCAGTACACTTACCTGCAGGCGCAATTTGAAGCAGTACAAAACCAGTTGCAAGAAGCAAACAACCGTAACCTTATGCTGCATCAACAAACAAGCAGCATTGCTGAAAAGGAAAGTTTGTTGGCAGATGCTATATTGGAAAGGGATGAATGGAAAGCGCTGGCTGAATTACGTAAAGGATGAAAAAAGCCTTTTTTTATTTAAAATAATTTGGTTAGACGCCATTGCCGTTTTCAAGCCCCTTGAAATGTAATGACTGAACTTAAATAATTGCATATCTAATTTGCAATACTTTGCATTTATGATGTATTTTATACTTCTCACATCTAAAACACAGGGTATAATTTTAAATTAATGGGTAAATAACGCAAACTCAATTTGATTGTAGCTGCTATTGTTTTTGTTATCCTGTTTTTGTCCTGGTGCGACATCCTTTTTGTTGGAAGCGTTAAAGGGATGCATGTAAAAAGGGATATTACTATTATTATGTTTTATAGTTGCGGGTATTGTAGCTTCTGTTGGCAACCAGGCTTTAAGCATACACAAAAAACTGGTTTATTACATTAATAGCCTGAGCATTGGCAGCATTGCTTATGGTTTAGTTTTTATTCGCTGCCACTAGAGGTTTTGTAGTTTCCTTTTAACCATTGTATTTTCTCTTGCACTTCTCACTGAAATTGGTATTATAGCATTGGTTATTTTCTAATTTTTCTATAAAATAGAATAAAGGGGGATTAGGGACTTTAATACACAGTTTGATACGAAAATTAAAAACAGTACGCCGTAATAGATAATTTAAACGTTAAAAAAAACAGCTGCAGCTAACCCATGCTTTTTTGTTTGCATTATTTAGTGGAGGTTTGCAATAAAAATAAAATACAATGATAGCAGCTATAAGGAAAGAGTATAAATTAAAAACATTAAATGAAACAGGCGCCGAAACCAATGCAATAACTCAGTTTGATAAATGGTGGCAGGAAGCGCTTAATAGTAACATAGACGACGTAAATGCTATGACGGTAGCTACTGCTACAACCGATGGAAAACCTTCTGCTAGAATAGTTTTATTGAAGGGGTTTGATGAAAATGGCTTTGTTTTTTTTACTAATTACAATAGCCATAAAGGCAAACAATTAGCGGTTAACCCCAATGCCTGCATAGTATTTTATTGGAAAGAATTAGAGCGCCAGGTACGTATAGAAGGCAACATAGAAAAGACTAGCAGCCATGAAAGCGATACCTATTTTTTATCGAGGCCGGCAGGTAGCCAAATTGGGGCATGGTCATCTCCACAAAGCAGTGTAATTGCTGATAGGGGCATTATTGAAGAAAGCGAAAAAATGTATACCGGGCAGTTTGAGGGCGAACCAATGAAACGGCCGCAACATTGGGGAGGCTATAGGTTAAAGCCGCAATTAATAGAATTTTGGCAAGGCAGGCCAAGCAGGCTGCACGATAGGCTGCAATATACTTTGCAAGCAAACAATAGCTGGAAAATTGAACGGCTTGCGCCATAATTTTATGTTGATAATGGATAATTGCAAACTTTAAAAAGCAGGCAATTATCCATTATCAATTAAAACTGTATTAAGCTTCTTTAGCAGGAGCAGCCTTAGGAGCTACATTTTTTTTAACCACTTTTGAAGGCCTTGATTTGCCAAAAGACCCTTTAGTGATTTTTCCTTTTTTTGTTTTGATATCTCCACGTCCCATAATATTTATTTTATTTTATTTTTAAATAAGAATAAAAAGCAAGGCCGTTATACGCCTTGCTTTTTAATAAGTTTGGCCAGTATTATAATTTACCAGACAATTCTTTTCCAGCCTTGAACTTAGCTACTTTTTTTGCTTTGATTTTGATCACAGCACCAGTCTGTGGGTTGCGGCCGTTACGGGCAGCTCTTTTAGAAACCGAGAAAGTTCCGAAACCTACTAAAGTTACTTTACCGTTTCCTTTTAAAGTTTTGGTAACTGCTTCTACAAAAGAATCTAAAGTTGCGTTGGCTTGTGTTTTTGTAATGCCTGCATCTTCAGCAATTTTCGAAATTAATTCTGCTTTGTTCATAATTATATTTTTGAAATTTTATTAACTCCAACAAATATAGAAGGTTTTTATGTGCAACAAAATTTTTTCTATCAAAATTAAAAAATACAAAACCGCTGAAAACCGCAAGGAATAAGGGATTTGCGCAATTGATGCAATAATAATACATGCTGTTAAAATTGGATAAACTGGCTGTAACGCAGTGTGGTAGCAGCTTTTAAGAAAAAATTAGCGCAAACTCAATGCCCATGCGGCTTTGCACCTAATATACAAACCATTCGGGTAATAAAAATCATTTTTTTTATTTTGCACAATTAGTTAACAACCTGCATCAACGACCTAAAAGAGATGAATTTATCGCCCCATTTATCAAATGCTTTTTGCCGCATAATGGGTGCAAATTTATCCATATATAAATTGTACAGGCTTTTGCTTCCTGCAAAATATTGCACCGTAAAAGTGGGCCCTTCGCTATCATCCACTTCTAACAATTGAAATACGTTTGCATGGGTAAAGCAACCCGTTGTAATAATGTCGGTTATATGCTCTTCCTTTATCCATGTAACCCATTCAATTTTTATTGATGGGTCAACTTTTGTAGTAACGTTATATACTATCATCTTTTTTTATTTTATCTACTTGGCTAAGCATTTTTTTGGTTAAGAAAAGTAGTATTAGTAATGCGCTGGCAATGGCTAATTAAAGTACTTGCTTGCTATTTTAGTTTGTAAAGATAAAGCCGAATTTTTATGAATGGCCATGCGTTTAGTGCATATAAATATGCGTTTCGCTCCTTGCATCAAAAGAAAATTTAAAACAGCTACGCTACTGCACAATACTGCATTAGCCACTACAAAAAAGCAGGCTATATCTAGTTTAGGAAGAGTGCCAAATAGGTATGACGTACAAGAGGGCGATGCAAGAATGCCCACCATAGCTGCTGTATTGGCCCGGACCACAAAAAAGCTTAATTTTTTATTTCAACATAAATAGGGCAATGGTCACTATGTTTAACATCGGGATAAATATCTGCATTTACCAACTGCGCCCTTAGGGGCTCTGTAACCGTAATGTAATCGATGCGCCAGCCTTTGTTGTTAAGCCGCACTGTAGGAAAACGCTGGCTCCACCAACTGTAGCGATGCGGTTCTTTATGAAATTCCCGGAAGGTATCTATCCAGCCGGCGCCTAAAAACTTGGTCATCCATTCTTTTTCCTGCGGCAAAAAACCAGATGATTTTTTGTTGCCTTTAGGGTCGTGGATGTCTATATCCTGATGGGCAATATTATAATCGCCGGTTAGTATTAATTTGGGGTGTGTTAGTTTCACGGCCTCCAGCCAGGCATGCAATTCATCGAGCCAAACATATTTAAAAGCCTGCCGTTCATCGCCGCTTGTGCCAGATGGAAAGTAAGCATTTATCAAACGGATATCACCAAAATCAGCCTGTATAATGCGGCCTTCAAAATCGCTGGTCGGCAGGCCGTTGCCAAGCGAAATATTGTCTGGCTTAATTTTAGAAAAGATGGCCACGCCGCTGTAGCCTTTTTTTTGTGCGCTAAACCAATGGTGGTGGTAGCCCAGTTCTTCCAGTTGCTTAAAATCCACATCGTCTTTAGTAGCCTTGGTTTCCTGCAGGCAAATAACATCAGCCGGGTCGGTTTTAAGCCAATCTATAAAGCCTTTTTTAAATGCGGCACGTATGCCATTTACGTTGTAAGATATAATGCGCATGGTAGAATTTTTAAGTAACCGGTTGGCTGGCAAATTAGTTATTTATTTTTTACTTTTCCACCAACTGGAAAAGTAAGGCCGAGGTTCAGTATCATTTCGTAAGTGCCGAAGGCATGCTTGGCTGTGCCTTGGTAAATATTTAAATTAGCGTAACGGGCATAGTCTAGCTTATTGCAGTATTCTAAAAATACGTAATTAAAAAAAGTTGCTTTTACGGTTCCTTCAACACCTATATTCCAGCCGCCTAATTGAAAGCCGGCTTTATTTTGCAAGCCAAAAAATTTATTGTCAACATGCGGTATAACCGGCCCAATACCAACTTTGGCTAAAAGGTCAATCTTTATTTTTTCATCTTTAGTAGCGTAAAAATGCCAACGCTTTACAATGTTGAAAAGTAAAAAATTAGCGCCGTTATTTAAGTAATAAAAAAAGTTAGGCTGCATAAAATTAACCACCGTATCAACCTGCCTGTTGTTTAAAGTGCCTTTAACATGCGCTGCCTGGTCGGCAAAAATAAACTTGGTATGGTCAAAATTAATTTCGACGGCAATGCCCTTTTCTTTGTTGATAAAAAGGCCTATGCGGTAGTTGTATTGTGGTATCGAAATAGCCTTCGTAAACAGGCCTTCATTCCAGCCGGGATGGTCGTGCCCTTTAATACTTTCGAAGCTATACTTATTGCCCAGCGATGGCTGAAATACTTTCACCGTGCTTTTGGTGTACCATTCTTTATTGTAGCCCCACGAAAAATAAAACTCTTTTTTTCTTTCCTTTTTTTTGCTCTGCGCATTTGCCGGATGGGTGCCAATTAATAAAATCAATATTGCGGATAGGATAATGTTTTTACTTTTCATCAACTGATTTTTCTGTTAAAGCGCAAAATTAAACAAAAACAAAGTTCGGATGCATTATTGTTGTAGCCTGTATGTAATTGCTTTGTTATTAAAAATATTTTTTGGCGTGCCCTTAATCTGCGCAAGTAGTGGCGGCCTATTCGCTACAATCTTTTTTGCGGGCGGCCCGACAAAAAAAGGATTTTCGCTACTATCCCCGTCCGAACTGGTTCATCCGGGCGGGCCTCACGCGCTGATTGTTGTAGCGTTCTCTTAAAGTAACGTTGTTATTTTCTATTACTCTAATATTGGCCTTAGCCACCTGGTCATTTCGTCCATACTCATTTGTTTTCTTTCGGTATAGTTATCCAACTGGTCTTTTTCAATTTTACCAACACCAAAGTACTTGCTATCCGGGTGCGCAAAAAACCAACCGCATACAGATGATGCAGGATACATGGCCAACGATTCTGTGAGGAAAATACCAGTAGCTTCTTCGCCGCCCAGCAATTCAAAAAGCTTGTATTTTTCTGTATGGTCGGGGCAGGCAGGGTAGCCTGGTGCTGGCCGGATACCTAAATATTCTTCTTTAATTAATTGTTCGTTGGTAAGATGCTCCTCTTGCATGTAGCCCCAATATTCCAGCCTTGTCTTTTTGTGGAGCACTTCAGCAAAAGCCTCTGCAAACCTATCAGCAAGTGCCTGGAGTGTTATTTTATTATAATCATCCAGCGCATCGTCAAAACGTTTAATATGCGGCTCAATGCCTTTGATGGTTACTGAAAAGGCACCTAAGTAATCTTGCTGGTTAACGGTTGATGGTGCAATAAAATCTGCCAAAGATAAATTGGGTTGCCCTGGCGCTTTTTTAATTTGCTGGCGAAGAAATTCAAGATTTATAGTCGACTCCTTATTAGTGAGCGTTACGGTATCAGGCGCTGTTTTAGTAGCTGGCCAAAAGCCAACTGCGCCTTGTGCTACCAGCCATTTTTCATCAATAATCTGCTTCAATAATTTCTTTGCATCGTTATAAAGTTTAGTAGCTTCTTTGCCAACCACTTCGTCTGTAAGTATAGCAGGAAATTTGCCATGCAGTTCCCACGCAATAAAGAAAGGCTGCCAATCGATGTATTCAGCAATTTCTACTAAAGGGTAATTATCAAACAGTTTTGTACCGGTAAACGTAGGCTTAACCGGAGTAAAATTTGCCCAGTCGATAGCAAAGCTATTCTTCTGCGCATCCGGAAATGTAAGGTATTGCTTGGCTGATTTTTTATTGGCAAAATCAGCCTTTAGCTTGGCGTATTCTGTATGTATCGTTTTTAAAAATTCAGGCTTTGTTTCTTTATTGAGCAAACTACCGGCAACGGTTACACTACGCGATGCATCCAGCACATGCACTACGCCATTGCCATACTCCGGCGCAATTTTTACAGCAGTGTGCATGCGGCTTGTAGTGGCACCACCAATCAGTAAAGGCAGGTCCATTTTCAGGCGTGTCATTTCTTTGCCAATATGTACCATCTCATCTAAAGACGGTGTAATTAAGCCGCTAAGGCCAATGATATCAACGTTGTGTTTTTTTGCTTCTGATAAAATTTTATCTGCGGAAACCATTACGCCTAAATCAATAATATCGTAGCCATTGCAGCCGAGTACAACGCCTACAATGTTTTTGCCAATATCATGCACGTCGCCTTTTACAGTGGCCAGTAATATTTTAGCAGCGCCTGCGCCTTCTTCATTTACGGTACCTGCTGCAAGGTGAGCTAAACGCTTTTCTTCTTTCTCCGCTTCAATAAATGGCGTTAAGACTGCTACGGCTTTTTTCATTACACGGGCACTTTTTACTACCTGCGGCAAAAACATTTTGCCAGCACCAAACAAATCGCCTACTATATTCATGCCGTCCATTAACGGGCCTTCAATAACATCCAGGGGCTTGGGGTATTTTTGGCGGGCTTCTTCAGTATCTACATCTATATAATCGGTAATGCCATTAACCAATGCATGGCTCATTCTTTTTTCAACTGTATCGTCTCTCCAGCGTTCGTCTTTTACAGTTTCTTTGCCTTTTGCTTTTACGGTTTCGGCAAACTGTATCAGCTTTTCGGTAGATTCGTTGTTGTCGTTATTGCGGTTGAGTATTACATCTTCGCAGAGTTGTTTTAAGGTAGGCTCTATTTCATCGTACACTACCAACTGGCCTGCGTTTACAATGCCCATGTCCATACCGGCTTGTATGGTGTAGTATAAAAATACAGCGTGCATGGCTTCCCTTACATGGTCGTTACCACGAAAAGAAAAAGACATATTGCTTACACCGCCGCTAATCTTAGCCAATGGCATTAACCTTTTTATTTCCCTGGTGGCTTCTATAAAATCTACCGCATAATTATTGTGTTCTTCAATGCCGGTTGCAATGGCAAAAATATTAGGGTCAAAAATAATATCCTGCGGGTCGTAGCCAACTTGCTCTGTCAGTATTTTATATGCCCTTGAACATATTTCTATTTTGCGTGCTTTAGTATCTGCCTGCCCAACTTCATCAAAAGCCATTACAATTATTGCGGCACCATAACTTTTACAAATAAATGCCTGCTCAATAAACTTTTCTTCTCCCTCTTTCATAGAGATGGAGTTTACAATGCACCTGCCTTGTACGCATTTTAAGCCAGCCTCAATAATGGTGAACTTACTGCTATCGATCATAATAGGTATCCTGGCAATGTCCGGCTCAGCTTGTACCAAATTTAAAAAGGTAGTCATTGCTTCCACGCCTTCCAGCATGGCATCATCCATATTTACATCCAATACCTGCGCACCATTTTCTACCTGTTGCCTTGCTACGGAAAGCGCTTCTTCGTATTGGCCTGCCCTTATAAGGCGAGCAAACTTTTTACTGCCGGTTACGTTGGTACGTTCGCCTACGTTTACAAAGTTTGTTTCGGGGCGCACTATTAATGGCTCTAAGCCGCTTAGCCTTAAAAATGGTTTTATATGTGTTTGCTCAATCATTGTTTGGTCTATTTAGGGTAACCTCATTGCTTAAAGTGAGTTAACAATCCGGTTACTTTTTTATTGTTCTCTTACTAATTTTAAAATTTGTTTTTCAGGAAAATACATTTTGTATTTACTGGCAAAAATTTGTTTGTTGCCTTTGCCTAAAGTATATTTTATGGTGCTTTCTTTTTTGTTTTTGCAAAGGATGATGCCTATTGTCTTGTTTTCTTCTTCATCTTTTATTTCTTCATCGTAGTAGTTTACGTACATCTGCAGCTGCCCTAAATCCTGGTGTTTTAAAGTACCTATCTTTAAATCTATTAGCACAAAACACCTTAAAGTTCGGTGATATAAAACAAGGTCGATCTTATAATCATCGCCATCCATTTTTATTCTTTTCTGCCTGTCTACAAATAAAAAGCCTTTGCCAAGCTCTAGTAAAAAATGTTGCAACTTATTGATGATGGCTGTTTCTAAATCATTCTCAGAATAGAAATCTTGTTGCGGCAAATCTAAAAACTCCAGTATGTACGGGTCTTTAATGGCATCGGATGGTTTTTGTATTACATGGCCTTTTTTGCTTAGCTCTTTTACTTTGTCTTTATTTCTGCTTAAGGCGAGGCGTTCAAATAAGGCGCTATCGAATTGCCTTTTTAATTCTCTTAAACTCCAATTTTCTGCAGTTGTTTCTATCTCATAAAATTTTCTTTCAATAACGTTTTCAATATTTGTTAATAAAATATAGTGTGACCAAGAGAGCTTAAAAGGAGATAAATCCAATTTCCGAGACAGTGTCTCGGATTTTTGAATTGAAGATTTCCGAGACACTGTCTCGGATTTTGGTATACTTTTCAATTTCCGAACCAGTGGCTCGGATTTTTGATTTTTACTAATATGCTTTGCATAATCATCTTTATAAACTGCATAAAAATTTCGCATATTCTCTAAGTTATCTACCGAAAAACCTTTGCCTAAAACGGGCGTTAACTTAGCAGATAAATTGATCAATGTTTCTTTTGCATAACCAGCCCTGTTACTTCCCTGTTGCTCATGCTCTACAATTAAACGGCCAATATGAAAATACGTTTCAGTAAGCGTGGTATTGGCAATTACATACAGCTCCTGCTTGCTCTGTCCTACGAGTGCCTGGATGTTTTTAAAGAGTTGTATGGTTGATGTTTTGGCCATTAATTTTTATCTATGCAATTTCCGAGGCACTGTCTCGGAAATTGATTTTATTTTACAAAGCTTCTTCTAAAATTGGCAATAGCCTTGGTTGAAATTTAGCTACTTCATCTGCTATGTGCTTTATGTGGGCAGGCGTTGTGCCGCAGCAGCCGCCTACAATATTCAACCATCCGTTGGCTGCCCATTCTTCAATAATATGTGCCGTTTCGTGTGGCTGTTCATCGTATTCGCCAAAAGCGTTTGGTAAGCCTGCATTGGGGTACGCGGATGTGGCGCAGCTTGCTATGGCAGATAATTCTTCAATGTGCGGGCGCATTTCCTGCGCACCTAAGGCGCAGTTTAAGCCTACGCTTAATGGCTTTGCATGCATGATGGAAACATAAAACGCTTCCAACGTTTGCCCGCTTAAAGTACGGCCAGATGCATCTGTGATAGTGCCGGAAATCATGATGGGCAACTCTGGTATTCCTGTTGAACGGAAATACTTTTTGGCTGCGTAAATAGCTGCTTTTGCATTTAATGTATCGAAGATAGTTTCGATCAATAAAACGTCTACGCCACCTTCTACCAGGGCGGTTATTTGCTCTGTGTAGGCATCTGCTACTTCATCAAAAGTAACTGCCCTAAAGCCGGGGTTGTTTACATCTGGCGATAACGATAATGTTTTATTTAACGGGCCTATTGCGCCTGCTACAAAACGGGGCTTATCGGGGTTCATTGCGGTATATGCATCTGCAGCAATGCGGGCGCACTTTGCCGAGGCAAGGTTAAGCTCGTAGGCAAGCGACTGCATATCATAATCTGCCTGGGCTATGCTGGTGCTGCTGAAGGTATTTGTTTCCAGGATATCTGCACCGGCCTCTAAATATTCCTTGTGTATGCCGATGATGATTGCTGGCTGTGTAATGCTTAGCAGGTCATTATTGCCTTTTACGTCTTTATGGTAGTCTTTAAAACGTTCGTTGCGAAAATCGGCTTCTTCCAGTTTGTGCTGCTGTATCATGGTACCCATTGCGCCATCTATAATTAGGATCCTTTCTTTAAGGCATTCCTGTATTGTTTTTTTCATTTGTTGTACAATTAAATTAGGAACAAAAACTACGGGTTATGCAACTATTATAACATAGTTGTTGCCCATTAACCATTAAAATAAAAGTAAACTGTTAAACGAGAATCAAATCCGTGGAGTTGGTAGGAATTGCTTTCGTTTATTAGTTCAATTTTTTGCCCTTTGTAGGGTTATAATTACAGGCTGAACAATAAACAAATCCACCTGATAATGGTGTAAAATTAGACAAACTTAGTGGTACTGCAAAATGGAAATGTAATGAATTGCCACTGGTTAAGCCAGTGGCAATTCATTACCAGCTTATGGCTTTAGGGGTATTTTAATAATCTAACACTACTCGTATTGAAGCGCCAGGCCCGCCCGGATGAACCGGTTCGGACGGGGATAGCAACGCCCGCCTGGATGAACCAGTTCGGACAGGGAAATCCTTTTTTGTCGGGCCGCCCGCAAAAAAGATTGAAGTGCCCGCCCGCGCCGGTACGGACGGGTATAGCCCGGCCGCAGGGGCGCCCAAAAATATTAGTTAGCAATTGTTTTAATTACCGGCGTTAATATAATTTTCTACCGGTATGCGGTTGCTGATACTTTTTGCAAGCGTCATTTCATCAGCATACTCCAGCTCGCCGCCAAAGGCAATGCCGCGGGCAATGGTGGTTATTTTTACGGGGTTGCCTTTTAGTTTTTTGCCAATATAATAAATGGTGGTATCGCCTTGTATGTTAGCGTTGAGGGCAAATATAATTTCTGTAATTTCTTCTTTTACAACCCGTTGCACCAGGGAGTCTATTGTAAGCTGGTCTGGCCCAATGCCATCCAGCGGAGAAATAATACCGCCGAGCACATGGTAAACGCCGTTAAATTGCTGTGTGCTTTCGATGGCGATAACGTCGCGGATGTTTTCTACCACGCATAGCATTTGGTGCTTGCGGCTTTGGTTGCTGCAGATGTTGCACAAGGTTGCATCGGAGATATTATGGCAGCTTACGCAGAATTTAATTTCTTCCCGCATTAACGAAATGGCTTCGCTAAAATTAGCTACATCTTCTTTGTTTTGTTTGATAAGATGCAGTACCAGCCTAAGCGCCGTCTTTTTACCAATACCGGGCAATCTGGCAAATTCGTTGACCGCATTTTCTAAAAGAGAAGAAGAAAAAATCATGTTGCAAAAATAGATTTTAATTGATAATTGAAAATTTATTAATTGATAGTACGGATAATACGGATAATTTTTTAATTGATAATAAATACACGATATACGTATTCTTAAACAAACAGAACATTATATCGGTTCGAAAAAATTATCCATTATCCATTATCCATTAAACCATTATCCATTAAAGTTCTACTTCCCGTTCGTTATCGAAGTTGGCTTTTATAGTTAATTTTTTATCAAGCGTCAATGCTTTTTCTGGCTGTAGTTTTTTGGAGTAATTGCCGGGGTCCCAAATGCCATTGTTATTGGCGTCGTACAAAATACGCAGCTCGTATTCGCTTGGTTCCATCAACTTATCGTTCCATTCGGGGCCGGTAACTTTTACTGATTTTATAATTTCGGAATTTTTTATAAACTGGATAACAGGATGTTTTGTAAGGTCGATTTTTATAAAACGTAATTTTAAAGTACCATATTCAGCTACTTTTTTAGATTTAAAATGGATAGTGTCTGTTTTGCTTATTAAAACGTTGGCAGAGTCGCTTACGGCATCTTTAGTGATAATGAGCCGGTAATAAGTATCCTCTGGCCATTTATTAATTATGGTAACAATTTTACGGGTGCTATCAAGCGAAATTGAGCTGGTGTTAATTTTATTATAGTTGCTATCTGTAAGGATTATTTTGGTGGTATCAAAAATTTTAAGCTTGTTGTTAAAGCGTATCTGCAGCGAATCATTCAGCAAGCCTTGTGGGGCAGAACTGCTGACCGAGCTAACATACCGCAGTTTTTTATCAACGGCCGTTTTAGGTGCAGGCACCGCTACCGTTGGTTTTTTCTTTTCTTTTTCTTCTTCGTAAGCATATAATAAAACAGAATCCCTTGGGCCTGCAACAACAACATCTTCATTTAAAAAGGCAAATGTTTCTAATTTTGAATCGTAGGTCTTGCTGCCATTGCCATCTTTTAAAGCATACAGCCTGTAATCGCCTTCGGGCAAATTGGTAAAAGTAAAATGGCCCCTGGCGTTTAATTTAGCAATATAATTGGGCTTTCTTTTTTCAACAGAGCTATCGTTTGCATTGTTGTATAAAAGCGCTAGTAAGGTACTATCTGCCCTGCCGGTTTCTGCCAGCAGCACGGTGCCGCTTAATTGTAAAGAATCTATTGTTTTGCCTGTTGAAAAAACATAGGTAAATTCTTTAAATGGATTGCCTTCATTATTATCAACAATGCCATTTCCAAAATTGATGGCGTAAGTAGTATTGGGCAGCAGTGTGTCTAGCAGCTTTATATTTACAGTCCTTAGCTTATAGTCGATAATTGGGGATTTTTTTGGAAAGGGTGATACCAGCACATTTTTTTGTACATCCAGCACGTTGATGTACTCATCGAATGTTAGCGTTATTTTATTGCCGGTAAAATTAGTGGCCATTAATTTGGGGGCTGCGCTAACCAGTATAGGTGCAATGCTATCTCTTGGCCCTCCGGTTGGTGCGCCTATTTGGGCACAGCCAATGGCCGTTATAGATACAATGTATATAAATAAACCAATGGCAGTAATAAACAGTAAATTTTTTATCCTCATCCGATAGTGTTGAAGTGCAAACTTAAACTGTTTATGTTAGTTGCGTATTTTGTAAATGATAAAATTGGCTTAATTGGTGTATTATCCATCTTCCTCTAAATCGTGCATTGCAACGGCTAGTTTATTATCTTTTATAAAATTGCACCAATGGCAGTTTTCTTTGCCACAGCCGGTGTAAAAATCCCGGGCCTGTATTTTTGTCCATACGGTTGTTATCTGCTGCTTTACGGTTTCTATATCTTCTGGGTTGATGATGATTTTTTCTTTACGGTATTCTTTCTTTTTATCGGGCTCTACAAAATCAAATTCTGTGCTGATTACCTTCCAGTCTTTTTGCTCATAATTGTCCAGCAATATCTTATAAAATACGGCCTGCCGCCAATAGTCGCCGCCGTTCGGGTCTTTATCGTGTGGTGGTTTAAGCTTAGGTAAGGCCTTGTCAATATCTCCGCTTTTATAATCTACTACGTTAATTTCTTTGCCGTTAAATTCCAGCTTATCAAGTTTGCCTTTTAGCGGCACGCCATTTATTACAACGCCACGGATATTGCGTTCCACGGCTACTATCTTGTTCCAGCTATGGATATATTTATCGTAGTAATTGGTTAGTACGCCCTCGCCATATTCCAGCCGGCGGGCAAAAGCTTCTTTGGTAAAATGCTCCCTGTTTCGGTACATGTACCAGTTAAAATCGGCTATCATTTCTTGTTGGGATGGAAAGACATTTCCCTTGCTATCCTGCATCTTCCTGAACAGTTTTTCCAGTGCATGATGGATGGCGCTGCCAAACTCCAGGTTCTCGCTTTTGCCGGATGGTATCTTTAACAGGTTTTTGTAATAAAAACCTAACGGGCAATTTAAGTACGCACTTAAAGCAGTAACGTTCATCACAAATTTATCCAGCAAGCCGGTGATAAAATCTTCCTCTGATTTTTCTATTTCCGGTGCCTGTTCGGTAAAGTGCAGCATTTCAAATTCCATCAGCTGTTCATCTGACAAAGCTATTTTTTGTACGGGGATACTATGCTGCTGCAAAATTTCGGCGATGAACATGGATGGTTCCATTTCTTTGCCATCGTTCTTAAATTTAGACCAGGAGATATGTAAATGAATTTCTGCACGGGTAAGCGCTACATAAAACAACCGGCGTAATTCTTCTTCTTCTCCTGCTTTGGGCTGAGAAGAAAACATCGTATCCGGAAACTTATAGCCTCCGCCGGGCTTGCGTTTTTTTTCCCAGGAAGAAGCATTTACGCCGGCAAAAAAAACATACTCAAACTCCAGCCCTTTGCTGCCATGGGCGGTTAATAAGTTAACGCCTTTATCGCTGCCTGCAACCTGTACCATTGGCAAGGGAAGGCTTTCTTTTTCCATCAATTCTATAATATCTATCAAGCCACTTAAGCCAAGCAATGGGCTGCGGGCAGTTTCTTCTTTTATAAAATCGAACAAGGCCGTAAGCAATTGCATCAGGGCTATCTTGTCATCGCTTTTCATGATGTATGCCAATACACCAGCGTTTCTTATGATGTTTTCAAACAGTTGTTGCAGCGTTACATTAGCTACATTGGCGATGAGGCTTTCAATAATGGCACTCGCTTTTGTAAGGTTGTCGTTAATACCTTTATCAAACAAATCTTTCGGTGGCGTATTGGCTTTATCAAACAATAATTTCCGGATAGCTGTTTGCTCGCCGCCGTACCTTTTGCTATTTGCTTCTACCGTTATCTTGGCAATTTCTATTGGCGGTATGTTGTAAAAATCAAAGTGTAAAATTTCAAACAATAATTCATCTCCGCCATACGGAATATCATGCTCTACATTTAAGTAACGTAGTAATTGTAATATCTTTTTGGCAAAAGGATTTTCTAAGATGTTGATGCTGCGCTTAGTGTAAACAGGTATTTTTCTAAGCCGGAAATATTGCGCCAGTTCGGTACCATATTTATTTTCTTTGTAGATGATGGCAATCCTTCCGGCAGGTATGCCTTGCTGTATCAGCTCTTCCACTTTGTTGGTAAGAGAAGCCATTTCTTCTTTTACAGAATTGTATTCTATCAGCAAAGGCAAATGGGTCAAGTTGTTGATGCGGGTATTGGCGGCTAATAATTCTTTGCTTAACCCAGGGATCTGTTTTACTAAACGCTCTTCATTTTTATTGATGAGCGTTTTAGAAACATCCAGTATTGGTTGTATGCTGCGGTAGTTATTTGTTAGTACCACGGTCATTAAATCTTGGGTGTAATGGGTGGCAAAGTCCAGCATGTTTTCTACATTGGCGCCTTGAAACCGGTAGATGCTCTGGTCATCATCGCCTACTACAAATACGTTTGGTTTTGCCCAGTAACTAATGAGTAGTTGCACCAGTTTATTTTGCGTACCGCTCGTATCCTGAAACTCATCCACCAGAACATACTGAAACTTTTCCTGGTACACAGAAAGTATGTTCGGGTTCTCTTCAAACATACGGATTACCCAGTTTATCATGTCGTCAAAATCATAGCGGTTCTTTGTCCGCATTAAATTTTGATAAGTATCAAATTCATTTACGGCTGCCCGCAGCTTTTCCATTTTTTCTGCTTCTTCCGTAATCTTATCGATACGTACATCGCCTTTTTTAAACTCTTTGGTGGCACGTTTGGCAATGTATTCATCACGGGTTTGCAATTCGGCAATGTACTCATCTATTTTCTGGCTGATGAATGCCGGCGCCCAGCCTTCCCGCTTCATGCTGGAGAATAAGCTCTTTAAATTATTGATCTCAAAATACACATCGCCACGGTATCTTTTTAACGGATGGCCTTTGGGGAGATTATCTATCAGCACTTTAAAAAGCTGTATGTTTTCCAGTTCTGAAATGGCATCGAGTGCCGTCTTTTCAAACAGCGATAAATTTTCCTGTATCACATCATTACAAAAAGCGTGGAAGGTGTAGATGTTCACTTTGTACGCATCGGAACCAATAAATTGCAGCAGCCTTTTGCGCATGGCGATGGTGCCCGCATCTGTGTAGGTAAGGCATATAATATTTTCTGGCAGCACATCGGTATCCAATAAAATTTTGCCGATGCGTGCTGCTAAAATTTGCGTTTTGCCTGTGCCAGGGCCTGCAATTACCATCACCGGGCCTTCAATAGTATCAACTGCCTTTCGCTGTTGTTCGTTTAGTTTTTTATATTCTTCGTTGAATTTATTTTGAAGTTGTTGCTGGTAGGTTTGCATGTACCAAAGATAAAAAAAGATATGGGAAGCAACTATTTTGGCGTGCTTGTAACAAACGCTTTTTAAAGCTACCCAAATTGTTTGTGCAAAAAGAAGGGTTAATCAAAGTACAAGCCTTGTAGCATCTATTTTGTAAAAGTCTAAACAAAATTGTGGGGGCTATGTTATTGATGCAAATCAATTTAATTTAATGAGTAAAGTATATTCTTTAAAAACTGTGCAGCAATTGCCTATTAGCCTTGAAAAAGCGTGGGATTTTTTTAGCAGCCCTAGTAACCTGAAAGAGATAACGCCGCCTGATATGGGGTTTAATGTTATTTCTAAGTACCATGGCGACACAATGTATGCGGGGCAAATTATTGAATATACCGTAAAACCTGTGCTAGGCATACCCTTATACTGGATGACAGAGATTACGCATGTTGCAGATAAAAAATATTTTGTAGATGAGCAGCGCTTTGGGCCCTACAGCTTATGGCACCATCAACACCATTTTAAAGCAATAAATGGCGGCGTAGAAATGACGGACATTGTACATTATAAAATGCCCTTTTGGTTTTTTGGGGATATTGCCAATACGTTATTTGTGAAAAAACAATTGAAGGGAATATTTGATTTTAGGTTTGAAAAAGTAGAAGAACTTTTTGGAAAATTTAAAGTTTAAGTAAACGATTGCAGGATAGTTTACTTTGTACACAGCATAGTTTTACATAAAAAGAACGCTACACGTGTTGAAGCACCAGGGATAGGAACGGAAATCCTTTTTTTGTCGGGGGGCCGCAAAAAAAGATTGCAGTGGATAGCCCGCCCGGGTGCCCAAAAAATTACCATGCCACATTATTATCCAGGCATCCTGGTAATGTATTTTTCCATTTGTTTTATCTGGTCTTTTATTTGTTGTGTGGTAGGCTTTAAGGCTTTTGCTTTGCGGAAATATTCTTTGCCTGCCCTGAACTCTCTTTTGTTTATCATGATGGAGGAAAGCTGTAAGTAAGCAGCAGCTTCGTTTTCCTTATCTGGCAAGCCAGACCGGATGGCACCGCGGATATAACTTTCTGCACCTTTTACATCGCCTTTTTGCATGGCGAGCATGCCCAATTGCAGCTTATTGGCACCTTCGGCTTGCTTCATTTGCCCACCCATTAGCCCACTGCCATCGCCCATTAATTCCTGGCTTTTTTTAAGGTTAGCTTCTGCGCCAGCATAATTTTGGTCAACCATATCTAAGTTGCCTTTTACGGTATAATACACGGAGCGTATTGGCTTAATTAATAAGTTGGGGAACCATATAGAGGCGAGTACTTTTTTAGCCGCGTCCATATCGCCGGTTTCCATACACTCTTGTATAAGGCGCATGGGACCAAATATAAAATGCCCTACAATTAATACAACTGCAACAAGGTATAGCACAAAAGATGGCCAGAAGCCTGCTTGTACATTAGTAAAAATGGCGAGTGCCAGCAGCACTATACCTAACCAAAGACGATACTTTATAACGAGCGTTAACCACTTCATACACTTTAAAAATTTGGATGGTAAAGATAAGGTTAAGAATTTTACGAATAAAGATTGTAAAAATGAGGCGTGCCCGGTTTTTGAGCTGCGTAGATAAAGTATTATTAATGAATGTTGGAAGCTATTGGGTAGTTTGTTACTTTTGCACTCCAAATTGATTTTAGCAAGTGCTAAAAATAATCAATAAGGTCCTGTAGTTCAGTGGATAGAATAGAAGTTTCCTAAACTTTAGACACAAGTTCGATTCTTGTCAGGACCACCTCATCGGAAACAAGCATCCTCTAGCTTTTTCCGGTTTTTTATTTAATAACATTTTGCCTGCAATGTATTGCCTTATTACGGCAACTAAAGTAAACTTACTTCAAAATTAGTGTTGAAGTAATAGCGCT
>JANXVN010000192.1 GCA_025351645.1 Ferruginibacter sp. | reverse complement strand
GCTGGTAGTATTTGAAATACAATTTTTGTATGGGCTAATACAACGGCAAGCCCCCTGCCATTCAAAGGAGGTTTCTAAACTCTGCAAATTGCAATAGCTATTCAAAATATCCTATTCTGAGAACCCTTCGTTGGAGGGCAGGCAGGGTGAATTTTTTACCACAAAGTATGGGGCGTTTTAGTAGGGCAACTTTTTTCAATTACGCCGAAACCTACAAGTAAAACCGGCTACTGTTTTTAAATTATTTCTTTAAAAAGAGAGTTGTGCATTTTTAATATACATTAAATATCTACCAAAAAAAGCAATAAATTGTACTAAAAACAAACTGATGGATAGAAGGAAATTTATACAATTGTCAGGCGGCTCTATGGCGTCGCTCATTATTAGACCGTTGCCATTTTCAAATTTACCGCCGCAATATTTATTGGCATTGCCCGATGAAATATACGCTACTGCTGGCAACCAGCTTTTGGCACTTTCTTCAACAGATAAATTAACCTGGACAAATAAAGATATCATTGTAACCATAAAACAACAAGCCACGCAGCTTGGCATTGATGTACAATCGCCCACTTTGCCATTGAACAACATACAGCTTAAATGGAAATATACTGCCAGCCCTGCATCAAAATACCTTGGCGATCATTGGGAGCGTACTTACGGCGATGTTTCGTGGCAATCGGCGGAGGCAAGCAAAAAAATGCCCTGGTATTTTATGGCTTACGATGGAAAAGATACGCATTGCTTTGGTGTAAAAACAGGAGGTAATAGTATCTGCTATTGGCTGGCAGGCAATAACACGATCCAGCTTATAGTGGATACAAATTCTGGCGGTGATGGTGTACAATTAGGCGCAAGGAAATTGCATGCTGCGGATATCATCACTACAAAAAGCACTGCCAGCGAAACGTCTTTTATAACCGGCAAACGTTTTTGCAAAATGATGTGTGCCGCACCAAGGCTAACAAAGCAGCCTGTGTATGGCATTAACGATTGGTACTTTGCTTATGGCAATAATTCATCAGCATTAATACTGCAGCATACGGCTTTGCTGGCAAGCCTGGTCACTGATACTGATAACCGCCCTTTTTCTGTTATTGATGCAGGCTGGGCAAAGTACTCGCCTCTATTACCTGGCGATGGCGGTTGGGCGGATGATTTTTCAAAGCCCAATGATAAGTTTAAAGATATGGGCAAGCTGGCTGCGGATATTAAAAACCTTGGCATGCGCCCTGGCTTATGGACAAGGCCGCTCTGCGCAAAATACAATGATGAAAAAACTTTATTGTTACCATCCATTGAAGGGCGGAACGATGTTAAGCAACCTGTGCTAGACCCTACGATAGAAGAAAATATCGAACGTATAAAAAACAATTTTATCCTCTATAAACAATGGGGTTATGAAATGGTGAAACACGATTTTTCTACTTATGATATTTACGGGAAATGGGGGTTTCAAATGAAGGATTCCATGTCTCAGCAAAGGTGGCACATGAACGACAATACAAAGACAAATGCGGAGATAATATTAAACCTTTATCAAGCCATAAGGCAGGCTGCTGAAGGTATGTATCTCATTGGCTGCAATACAATCAGCCATTTATCTGCAGGTATTTTTGAACTAAACCGTACCGGCGATGACACAAGCGGCAATGAGTGGGAGCGTACCAAAAAGATGGGTATAAATACGCTAGCTTTCAGGAGTATACAGCACAATAATTTTTACGCCATCGATGCTGATTGTGTAGGCGTTACCGACAAAGTTCCCTGGGCAAAAAATAAGCAATGGATGCAGTTGCTGGCAGAAAGCGGTGCACCATTATTTATATCCGCACAACCCACAGCAGTAGGTGCAGGGCAAAAGGAATTGATAAAAAAATGCTTTGCTTCAGCAGCAAAAAAAATGCCTGTGGGCGAACCATTGGATTGGCTGCAAACACCTACTCCATCAAAATGGAAACTCAATGGCAAAGTAGTAAATTTCGATTGGTCTTGATTAGCCTAAATAAATTTATAGCCACTACATAATTTCATAAACAACCAAACATTTTTTCCATGAAACGGATTCTTTTTATAACGGAAATCGTTATTATTGCTTTGCACGTACAAGCCCAAAAGTTTAAAGACCTTGCAATGACGCCACCGATGGGATGGAATAGCTGGAACACTTTTCAAACAATATCAATGAAAAGCTGGTGATGGAAACAGCGGATTCTATGATAAGCTGCGGCATGAACGCTGCTGGCTTCGACTAAGTTGTTTTAGATGACGGATGGATGGATATGGAAAGGAATAAAACTGGCGGCCTTGTTGCCGATCCAATAAAATTTCCGCATGGCATGAAGGCGGTGGCAGATTATGTACACGCTAAGGGCTTGAAGTTTGGGCTGTATAATTGTGCCGGCACTAAAACATGCGCCGGCTATCCTGGCACAAGAAGGTACGAATACCATGATGCCCGTTTATACGCCGCAATAGGCATTGGTTATTTAAAGTTTGACTGGTGTAGTTCGGATGGTATTAATGCAAAAGAAGCCTACACTACCATGCGTAAAGCATTGGCTGTTGCGGGCAGGCCAATTGTATTTAGTTTATGCGAGTGGGGCAATAATAAACCTTGGGAATGGGCTGCAAACGTAGGGCAATTATGGAGGGCTACTGGTGATATATCTAATTGCTTTGATTGTTTGGAAGACCATGATACCTGGAAACAATTGGGGGTTATGCAAATAATAGACAAGCAAAAAGAATTACGGAAATATGCTGGCCCCGGCCATTGGAATGACCCCGATATGCTGGAAGTAGGTAATGGCATGAATGCATAGGAAAACCCTACCCACTTTGCGTTGTGGTGTATCATGAGTGCGCCGTTAATGATCGGCAACGACCTTCGTAAAATACCAAAAGATGTGATAAATATTTTTACAAATAACGATAAAGTTGCCATTGACCAGGATAGGCGTACAAGGCTTTGTGTTATCAACAAAAGACAGCATAGAAGTTTGGGTAAAGCCTTTGAAAAACGATGAACAGGCTATTGCATTTTTAACCGTTCGTTAAAGCCAGCGCCTATTTTATTGGGTTGGAAAACCAATCCTATTGTTGACACTTTATCTAAACTCATTATTGATTTTGCGGTTACAAAATATGCCATCAAAGACCTTTATTCAAAAAAAGATATTGGTAATACTGCCAAAGCATTTAACGGCAAACTGTTACCACATGATGTAGTAATGCTGCGTTTAAAGAAATCAAAATGATACATCAACTTTAAAAAAAATCCTGCAGCGATGCAGGATTTTTATTCTTTTAAATATTTGATGACATTTTACCTTACAGCAAAAAGTTGTACCATAATCCAATGCCGTTAAGTTAAGGATTAAAATGTTTGTCTTTACCTCACCCTAACCCTCTCCAAAGGAGAGGAAAGGTCTTAACTTAACGGCATTGTACCATAATCTTCTAAAATAACTTTTACTGCATTATTATACATTCACAATCAAAACGGGGATCTTTAATTCGTGGCGTACACTGTTTACAGTTTCTCCATAAATAAAATCTTTTAACCCTGTATGCCCATGGGCGCCTACAATCAGCATATCTGCATTTAATTCCTTTACGATGCGTACAATTTCTTTTGCCCTGTTCCTAAACCCAAGGTAGCCTTCCGCAACATGCCCCAAACTTTGAAGATGCCCAACATAAATTTCCATCCTTTCTTTATCCTTCCTGGTTTCGTAATCATCGCTTTCGGTACCATGTAATTTTGCGGAAGCACTTTCAACAATGTGTACTAGTACGTAACTGGTTTTTGCCTGCCCCTGGCCTAATGCGAACGCCAATAATTTTTCATCATTATCACTAAAGTCTAAAGCAATTGCAATTTTATTAAATTGAGGTATCACCAACTCTTTAAAGATTTCAATAGCGGGGTGCATCTGTATAGAAGGTGTCTTTTTTCTGCTGCCAAGCAAAGGGAAAATAGTGATGTAAATTAGTAATGCCACAAATAAAATGCCCACCATAACCAATAGTAATTTTGGCAAAAAAATAGTGCCTAAAAAAACACCAGAAGCCTGGTTGATAATCATCTGTACATTAAGATAAACCAGCACAGCGGCAATTAACCACGCAACAATTTTTGTAGTGGTGTTGATGGCGAAGTTGCCCATAGTTTTTTTATCGCTTACAAAATGTATCAATGGTATAATGGCAAACCCAAGTTGCAGGCTTAATATTACCTGGCTAAAAACAAGCAGTGCATCCACATTATCTTCTCCATAAATAATAATTACTAGCAGCGCAGGTATAATGGCTAGCAGCCTGGTTATTAAGCGCCTTACCCAAGGGTTTACCCGTAGGCTTAAATAGCCTTCCATAATTATTTGCCCTGCTAATGTTCCGGTAACGGTACTGCTTTGCCCGGCGGCAATTAACGCTATGGCAAATATTTTTGGGGCAAGGTTGCCTAAAAAACCGGGTAATAAACGGTGTGCTTCTTTTATTTCTGCCACATGCGAATTGCCTGTCTTAAAAAAAACCGTAGCCGCTAAAACCAGTATGGCGGCGTTTACAAAAAACGCCAGGTTTAATGCTATGGTGGTATCTATGCGGTTAAATTTTATGGCTTGTTTTATGCCTGCATCTGTACGGTCTATTTTACGTGTTTGTACCAGGGCGGAATGTAAGTATAAATTATGCGGCATTACAGTAGCACCAATAATACCAATGCCAATGTAAAGCGCTTCGCTTGATAAGCGATGCGGTATAAAGCCTAGTGCGACTTCCCCTAAATTTGGCTTGGCAAAAATTATTTCTATTAAAAAAGAGATGGCCACTACTGCTACCAGCCCAATGATAAAAGCTTCCATTTTGCGCATGCCCATCCTTTGCAGGTAGAGTAATAAAAAGGTATCCATAACCGTAATGGAAACGCCCCATACCAATGGCAGCCCGGTTAATAATTGTATGCCGATGGCCATGCCTAATACCTCTGCAAGGTCGCAGGCTGCAATAGCAATTTCTGCTAAAATGTATAAAGCAAAGTTTACTGTACGTGGGTAAGCTTCGCGGTTGGCTTGTGCAAGGTCGCGCCCACGTACTATGCCTAGCCGGGCTGATAAGCCTTGCAGCAGCAAGGCCATCAGGTTGCTCATTAATAATACCCAAATTAAAGCATAGCCAAATTTACTGCCGCCCGCAAGATCGGTTGCCCAGTTGCCGGGGTCCATATAGCCCACGCTTATAAGGTATGCAGGGCCTAAAAATGACAATATTTTTCCGAAGCCCTTTTTTTTGCTGGCCGTAGTGTCAATACTTTGGTTTACTTCGCTCAAAGAAGAGGTAGCAGGTGAACGATTACTCATGGTGTACGAAAATATTTTTAGCCAGCTGCTCGCTGATGACGCAGGCAGCTTTTTGTGATACTTTGATTTCTACAGAACCATCAAAAGTAAAATGTTTATTTATTTTTAATGAAGTGCCAATGCCGATATGATAGTGGTTCAGCATTTCCAGCATACCCGGCGATTGGTCGCTTACCGAACTTACCACCACCGTTTTTTTTGCGGCAGCTTCTGCAATGCTCACTTGTTTTATTACAGCAAATTTTCCATTGGTATCCGGTATAGGGTCGCCATGTGGGTCTGTTTGCGGAAAGTTGAGAAAGCTGTCTAATCGTTTGATTAACTCTACACTGCTCACATGCTCCAGCTCTTCGGCAATTTCGTGTACTTTATCCCATTCAAAGCCAAGCTTATCTACTAAAAAAAATTCCCACAGCCTGTGCCTGCGAACAATGTTCAGTGCTATTTTATTGCCGGATTCATTTAGTTTAAAGCCCCGGTAACGTTTATATTCCAATAGGTTTTTAGTCTGTAGCTTTTTAAGCATATCCGTAACCGATGCAGGCTTGGTACGCAGCTCATTGGCAAGCGAGTTGGTTGTTACCGTTTCCGTTTGTTGCTGCAGGTGATAAATATTTTTGATATAGTTTTCTTCCGAAACAGAATAATTCATGCCGTCTAAATTAAGGTTTAGGCAAATCTAAAAAAAGTTTCAGTAATTTCAAAATTTAGGATGATTGTTATAAGCAACATTTTTGTATATTAGTCAAAATAATAGTTATGCGGCAACAAGTAGGCTCAGGCTCGCCTTGGGAAGATATAGTAGGTTACAGCCGTGCTGTAAGAGTGGGCAATACTATTGAAGTTGCGGGTACTACCGCAATGGATGGCGAAATGCTTGTTGGCGAAGGGGATGTGTATGCCCAGGCAAAATTTATATTTAAAAAGATAGAAAAGGCTTTGCAGCAATTAGGCGGCTCGTTAAAAGATGTAGTGCGTACGAGGATGTTTGTAATTAATATTACCGATTGGCAATTGATAGGCAAAGCGCATGAAGAATTTTTTAAAACTATAAAGCCTGTTGCCACGATGGTGTAAGTACAGCGCCTTATTGATGAAAAGCTATTAATTGAAATAGAAGTTACTGCAATTATAGCTCAAGCATAAAAGAAAGGGATTAAGTATGCTCGTAAAAAAAGCTGGCGGTTTGTTATGCCGCCAACTTTTTAATAGTAGAAAAGAGCAACTAAATTTTATTCAATTTAGTGCCTTCTTCATCTTCTTCGTATTCGTCTGTTGATTGAAAAGATGTGTCGAATTCATCTTCATTATCTTCATAAATAAGGTCGTCGTTTAAAATTATCAGCAATACTACTTGCCCGTCTGTTTCGCCTTCTTTTAAAAAATCCCACTCTTCTATTTGCCAGCCTAGCTCCAGGTGTTCGTTAATTTCTGTTACTTCGGTAACATCAAATGGCCCTGCTACTGCAGCGTTTAATTGATTAGTGTCGATAGCTATTGTCAATAATTTTTGCATGGTAATATTTTTATTATCTAAGTTCCATCTATAAAATTATATTTCAAAGAAAAATTTATTAAGATATTATTACCTGAAAATTTATCGGGTTACTGAAGCAAACTTTGGCTAAGGAGCGTTGCTTTATTTCTTTTGGGTTGGGTTACGGGTGGTATTTTGTATAAGAAGGCTCTAGTAACCAGTCTGACGGCCTCGTCTGACTGGTTACGGCAAACTTCGCCCACTCTTTTTGAAGCCTTCCTGTAGCCTGTTTTATAAAAAAATAAGTACGCTCCGGTTTTAAGCGTGAGGGATAGTAACGAAAATCCTTTTTTTTGTCGGGCCGCCCGCAATAAAGATTGTATTGCCCGCCCGGATGAATCCGTTCGGACGGGAATAGCCCGGCCCCAAAGACACGCCCAAAGTTTTAGTTATGTGTAAGATATACACAATATTTTTTTCGCATATCCGGTTTCATTAAAAATTCCTAATTATATTGCATTCCTAAAGATTGCTATATGGGTTTTGATAATTTTAAAGTACCGTACGCCGTAAACGATAATTACAGCAAAAGAATCGCTTACTTTTCGATGGAGTTTGCCGTGCACCAGCCACTAAAAATTTACAGTGGCGGGCTTGGTTTTTTATCGGGATCGCACATGCGCAGTGCTTACGAGCTGAAGCAGAATTTGGTGGGCATTGGTATTTTATGGAAATACGGTTACTACGACCAGGCCCGCAATGCAGACCAGACCTTGCAAATTCAGTGGAACGAAAAGATCTACAATTTTTTGGAAGATACCGGCATTAAGTTTCAGATAACAATACACGACCACCCGATTTGGGTAAAGGCCTGGTACCTTAACCCGGAAACATTTAAGAGTGCGCCAATGTTTTTATTAAGCACCGATTTACCAGAAAATGATTATGTAACACAAACCATTACCCATCGTTTATACGATGGCAATATAGCTACCAAAGTGGCGCAATTTATTTTACTGGGCGTAGGTGGTGCTAAGCTGATGGATGAAATAAATTTTAACCCGGAGCTGTACCATTTAAATGAAGCGCATGGCATTAGTGCCGCCTTTTACCTGCACCGTAAATTTGGCAATATAGCCGATGTAAAAAGAAGATTGGTGTTTACAACGCATACGCCGGAAGAGGCGGGCAACGAAAAACATGATATTTTCCTTTGCCAGAAAATGAGTTATTTCTGCGGCATGCCTTTGGATGAAGTGCGTAAGCTTACGGGCATTACGGACGATTTGTTCAACCATTCGCTAGCTGCTTTACGCTTTGCAAAACTAGCCAATGGCGTATCTCAATTACATGGCGAAGTAAGCCGTAAAATGTGGGGGAAGTACGAAGGCATTTGCGAAATAACAGCCATTACCAATGCGCAAAGCTGGACCTATTGGGCAGATAAACAATTGTACAAAGCCAAGGTAGATAATAACGATGTTTGGTTTGATGACCGCAAAAGATTTTTAAAGAAAAGGGCCTTTGATATTATTGCCGACCAGACAGGAAAATTACTAGACCCCGACGTGCTGACGATTGTTTGGGCACGCCGTTTTGCCGGCTATAAAAGGGCAGAATTATTAACCCGTGACTATAAGCGCTTTGAAGCCTTGTTAAGCAATACCAAGCACCCGGTACAAATTGTATGGGCTGGAAAGCCTTACCCGCTTGACTATCCGGCGATAAACGATTTTAACCACCTGGTGCATTTAAGCAAGCAGTTTAAAAATGTAGCCGTATGTATTGGTTACGAACTGTCTTTAAGCAAACGCCTTAAACAAGCCGCCGATGTTTGGCTTAACAACCCCCGTGTACCAAGGGAAGCAAGCGGCACAAGCGGCATGACGGCAGCCATGAACGGCGCTGTAAATTTTAGTACCATGGATGGCTGGATATGCGAATTTATTAATGATGGCAATAACGGTTTTGTGGTACCGCCAGTTGATTATGAAAACATTCATGTGCAGGAGCAGGATGAATATGATTTAAATAAATTGTACGAAATATTGGAAGATACCATCTTGCCTTTGTACTATGAAAATAAAGATACCTGGAGGCATATTATGAAGAACGGGATGAACGATGTGCAGGTGCAATTTGATAGCAACCGAATGGCAGATGAGTACTACAAAATATTGTATAAATAAAATATCAACAACTTTAAAGCCTCTTTTATAAGGGGCTTTTTTATGTGCTATTAAACTATCGCCATATTTATTTCGTTAATGGGTTTATGAAGAAATTTGTGGCAATACTTATTACAATATACCTACTGGCATCTTGTAAAAAAACTGATCAAATGGACACTCCTACAATTACACCGGCAATGCCTGTAGATACTCCCGCGCCCAGGTTTTATCTAGCGTTAGGCGATAGCTACACTATCGGCCAATCTGTTGCAATAAGCCAACGCTTTCCGGAACAGGCTGTAGCTATATTAAATGATAGAGGAGTTAGATTTATGGAGCCCGAAATTATTGCGCAAACAGGATGGACAACACAAAATTTATTGGACAGGCTTCAAGCTGCCGCGCCACTAAAGCAGCAGTATGATATGGTGACTTTACTAATTGGTGTTAATAACCAATACCAGCACCTCAGCCAGGGAGAATATGCTGATCAGTTTTTGGTATTGCTAAATAAAGCTATCGGGTATGCGGGAAATATAAAAAAAAGAGTGATCGTGCTTTCTATACCCGATTATAGTGTTACGCCTTTTGCAAGTGGCAGCAACCAGGCACTTATTGCAAGCGAAATAGATCAGTTTAATGCAATTAATAAAAATATTTCCGATTCGTTGAAAGTCCAATATGTTGATATTACGCCTTCTTCAAGGCTTGCCGTTAATAACCTTTCTTTAGTGGCTGCGGATGGCTTGCATCCGTCTGGACTGGAATATAAAGTTTGGGCAGATGCACTTATACCAGCTATAATTGTTGCGTTGCAATAATGCATCCATATTTTTTTCGGCTTTACCACTCATCCATAATAACCATTGTTACCTGATGTGCTTGTAGGACATTTACATCTTCAATAACAACAACAATGAAACGTCGTACCAAAAAGGTAACCTTCTTTCTTACAAATTTTATCTTTACCAATTACAATACCTCCCCTCCGGAAACTAAGTAGCTAAGTAGTACCGTCTTTCAACTGGGTTTACAAATACCTTTTACAATCATTAGATATACGTTTGCAAATGCGATTGTAAAATTTATCCATATAATATTTGGCTTTTTATACGGATAATATATACACTTGCTTAACTATGATGTATTAATCAGCTACTGTATAATTTACAATATTCAGAAATACAGTACCCAGCCTAAAAATACTATAATCATATGTGTATTAACAAGATAGGTAAATATACATCCAGCACTTTTATCTTAAATTTTTTTAACTAATTGTCCCACTATAATCATACTTTCATCATTAAACCTTAAACCTTAAACCAACATGGAAACACCCGAAGTAATTAAATGGTCCCTCATCATTGGCTTGCCAATTATTGCCTTATTATTGTACAAAGTTATTTTACGGATATTTTTTGGCGTAGTGATTGTGCCCGAAGATAAGATTGGGCTCGTCACCAAAAAATTTGTGCTCGTAGGTAAACAAGGATTGCCCGAAGGGCGCATTATTGCCACCGAAGGCGAAGCAGGCTTTCAGGCCCAAACATTGCCGCCGGGCCTATATTTTGGCAAATGGATATGGCAGTACGATATCACCTTTCAATCATTCACAATCATACCAACAGGTCAGTTGGGATTGATACTCGCCAAAGATGGGGCTGAGCTGGAAACAGGTTCTATCCTCGGCCGAAAGGTAGATTGCGACAGCTTTCAGGATGCCGTGGCGTTCCTCAAAAACGGTGGCCGCAAGGGCAGGCAAACGGCTATTATCGCACCAGGATCTTACCGTATCAACACATTTTTATTTACAGTTGAAATGACGGAAATGGCCAGCATACCCGATAACGCCGTGGGCATTGTAACCACCCAGGAAGGCAAGCCTTTAGAAGAAGGGCAAATAGCCGGAAAGATAGTAAACGGGCATAATAAATTTCAGGATGTAGATACTTTTATGAACAACGGCGGCTACAAAGGCTTGCAGGAGCAGGTTATACTGGCCGGTACCTATTTCCTTAACCCATGGTTTACAAAAGTAGAAATGGTGAACATGACAGAAATTGCCATCGGCTATGTAGGCGTAGTAATAAGTTATGTAGGTACAGAAGGTACCGATTTAAGTGGCATAGAATTTAAGCACGGCAACATTGTAGCCAAAGAAAGCAAAGGCGTATGGGCAGATCCGTTAGGCCCAGGAAAATATCCCATCAATACTTTTATTATGAAGGTAGAATTGGTGCCAACCACCAACCTGGTACTTAACTGGGCCAACGCACGCAGCGAAAGCCATCAGTTAGATAAGCATTTATCAACCATCACGGTACGAAGCAAAGATGGTTTTCCCTTTAACCTCGATGTATCGCAAATCATCCACATACCCACAACTGAAGCGCCAAAAGTAATTGCCCGTTTTGGTAACATGAATAATTTAGTAAGCCAGGTGCTGGAACCAACAATAGGAAACTACTTTCGTAACAGTGCGCAGGATAGCGACGTAATTGCCTTTTTAAGTACCCGTAAAGAAAGGCAGGAAAGTGCCCGCATGCACATCAACAGGGTGCTGGACCAATATAATGTAAACGGTGTAGATACATTGATAGGCGACATTGCGCCACCAGAAAGTTTGATGAAAACATTGACCGACCGTAAGATAGCCGAAGAACAAAAAGTTACCTACGAAACAGAAATGAAAGCGCAGGAAACAAGGCAGGCCTACGAAAAGGAAACGGCCATTGCAGATATACAAAAAGAAATTGTAAAGGCAGACCAGGGTGTAATAATAGCAGAACGTATAGCGGATGCATTTGTAAAAAAAGCAACTGGCGAAGCCAACAGCGTGCGCTTACAATCTACCGCAGAAGCAGACAGGCTTAGGCTTTTAGCCAATGGCGATGCAGAAAGGATACGGGTACTTGCCAAAGCAAATGCAGAGCAGATAGAGCTGCTGGCAAGGGCAAATGCAGAACAAATAACCCTTACCGGTATTGCCGAAGCGGGCCGAATATTGGCCATCGGTAAATCTAATGCAGAGTCTTATAAATTATCTGTAGAAGCCATGGGCGGCAGCAACTTTACGCAACTAAAAGTGATGGAAGCCATCGGTGCGCAAAACATAAAAATTATGCCGGATATATTAATTGGTGGCGGTGGCGATGGCGCCAACGGCCCAATCAGTGGTTTGCTTGGCTTAAAATTGCTGGAAGAAATTGCAAAGAAAAAAGACAACGGACAAAGCAAATAAGCTGTCATAAAAAACACCATCCTTCTCCATAATTGGGGAAGGATTTTTTTGTGCGTTCCCCAATCCGCCGGAAGGCGGAAAGGGTCCGGGCTATACCCGTCCGAACCGGCACGGGCGGGCACTGCAATCTTTTTTGCGGGCGGCCCGACAAAAAAGGATTTCCCCGTCCGAACGGGTTCATCCGGGCGGGCGCTCCTATCCCTAACGCCTCGGCTTCGATTTCCCGGTGAGTCACCCCCGCAGGGTGGCTCACCGGGAAATCGAAGCCTCCAATCTACATTTCCTACACTGGTTATGTAATCTGTTTTACAAATGCATCCGGTATAAAACATCAAACCATGAAAAAAATATCCCTGCTTATATGCGCCATTATTTGTGTTGCGTTTGCAACAGCAAAAGATCCAACCAACAACCAGGTAAAAGCATCCCTCAGCGCCGTAACCGTTTACAGGGTTGGCGCACAGCTTAGCCATCTTGCCAAAGCAACACTTGTAAGAGGCAACAATGAACTCCTCATCGATGATATCAGCAATACCCTCGATGCCAACAGCATCCAAGTAAACTGCAACGGCAACGTAACCGTAATGGGCGTAGAGTTTACTGTTGACCATCTTACCAACGAAATAAAAACACCCGCCATAAAACTGCTGGAAGATTCAGTAGAAACAATAAATGCAGCACTGGATAAATTAAAAACAAACATCAGCATTACTAACGATTTACTAAGCGTATTAAAAGCCAACAAAGAAATAAAGGGCGCACAAACAGGCTTAAGCGTGGCAGAATTAATTAAGCTGATAGATTATTACAAAACAAAATCTATCGAACTGCAAAACGAATTGGCAGTGTTAAATGCAAAGCAAACCAAGTTTACTATACAGCTTCAAAAATTAGCGGAACAGATACAGGAAGAACAAAAGAGAAATACCAAATCAACCGGCAAACTGATATTGCAATTAAATTGCGCCATTGCCGGAAAATACGATTTCACTATTTCGTACATCACCCAAAATGCTTACTGGACGCCCTTTTACGACTTACGTGCAGAAAGTATAACCGCTCCTTTAAAATTAATTTATCGTGCAAAAATATTTCAAACCACCGGGCTGGATTGGAAGCAGGTAAGACTAAGCTTATCAACATCTACACCCATACAAAATAGTAATGCGCCCTTGTTTAATACCTGGTTTTTAAGTTATATCAACCCGGTGAATTATTTTAACAATGCATTGCTACAAGGTAAAGTGGCTGGTCTATCTATTAAATCGAACACCCTAAATGAAGTTGTTGTAACAGGGTATGGCACTGACCGTAGAAGCGATATTTCTGGTTCTGTTGCCAGTGTAAGTCCTGATGGCCTGGTTACTAAACCATTGTACATTGTAAACGGCAACGAAATGTCAGCAGAAGAATTTGCTAAAATTAAAGATGGTGCTGTCAAAGATATTAAGGTTTTAAAAGAAGATGAAGCAACAAAATTATACGGCTCAAGAGCAACTCGCGGAGCAATGTTAGTAACCTTAAAAGACGGCCTTGATGATTACATAACCGTATCCGACAAACAACTGGATGTAACCTTCGACATTGACCTGCCCTACGATGTGCCTACCAATGGCAAGGCACAAACAGCGTTGTTAAAAGAATATGATGTGCCTGCAACCTATCAATTTTATGCAGTGCCTAAATTAGATAAAGAAGTTTTTTTACTGGCGAAAATAGCTGATTGGGAAAAACTGAACCTACTGCCTGGCGAAGCAAATATCATTTTTGAAGGCACCTATATCGGCAAGTCTTTTATCGATCCTTCCTCTACCCAGGATACACTTAACCTAACGATGGGCAAAGACAAAAGAGTAGTTATTAAAAGAGAAAAGCTGATGGATTTTAGCAGCGTCAAATTTTTAGGCGCTAACAAAAAACAAGTTTTCACTTACGAGACAACCGTAAAAAATAACAAGAAAGAAGCCATCACTATTTTAATCAAAGACCAATATCCGCTAAGTCAAAATAAAGAGATAGAGGTAGAATTATTGGAAAGCAATGGAGCAACAATTACTACAGAAACCGGCGTACTTAATTGGATGTTTACACTGGCACCCGGCGAAAGCAAAAAGCTGCGCATGAGCTACAGCGTAAAATACCCGAAAGGTAAATTGTTGAACCTGAATTAAAATATTATACTTGTTTTGTTAAAGCACCCTGTTTATCAGGGTGCTTTTGGTTTACATTTGTTGCTCAATGAAAGCTTATGCCCGGTTATTTTAAACAAATAGAAATTCGCTGGAGCGACCTTGACCCAAATTTTCATTTACGCCATTCTGCCTATTACGATTTTGGCGGTTACTGCCGCGTTTCCTTTATGAACGAGCACCAGCTTGGGTTAAGCCAAATGGAAGCCCTTAATATTGGCCCAGTGCTTTTTAGGGAGGAGTGTGTTTTTAAAAGAGAAATAAAATTTGGCGATGCCATAAAAATCAATCTTTCCCTGGAGAAGGCAACGCCGGATTTTAGCCGCTGGACGATGAAACACGAGATATGGAAAAACGAAGATACCCTCGCTGCGGTAATAACAGTTGACGGTGCCTGGATGGATACCATTCATAGGAAACTCACAATCCCCCCTGCATCTTTCAAAAAAATTTTTAGTATCGTCACAAAAGATGATGCTGCCTAAAGGCCATGGCATTAATGTTATTGAATTATAACTACGGCTACTAAAGGGCAATCAAAAACCATAGATAATAATATCTTTATCCTCAGTTATGATAAGTACCACCATTAATTTATATAAAAATGCCTACGCCGGCTTGTCGCGTAAAATGTGGCTGTTATCTTTTGTAATGCTCATTAACCGCAGTGGCACAATGGTGCTGGCCTTTATGACATTGTATTGCCATCACATTGGCTACACCATGTTACAGGGTGGTTGGGTAGTAGCTATTTATGGTATCGGCTCATTGCTAGGCGCTTTTGCAGGTGGTAAAATAAGCGACCGGTCTGGGTTTTATTACACACAGTTTTTATCGCTTGTGTTAGGCGGTATTTTATTCATTGTATTAGGGCAAATGCTATCTTACCTGGCTATCTGTATCTGTACTTTCTTTTTAGCTTTAGCCAACGAATCTTTTCGACCTGCAAATGCTACAGCCATTGCTTTTTACAGCACCCCCGAAAACCGTACACAATCTTTTTCGCTGGTAAGGCTGGCCGTTAATATTGGCTGGGGTATTGGCAGTGCGTTGGGTGGCTTGCTGGCGTCTATTAATTACCATTTATTATTTTGGGTAGATGGTTTTACAAACCTTGCCGCAGCTTTTTTACTGCTGGCCATCTTACCCAAAATATCGTTGGCACAACAGCATCAAAAGCCTAAACAAAAAATAGTAAATAATACAGCGGCATCACCTTACAGGGATAAAACTTTTTTATATTTTTTAGGCTTGCAGCTTTTATTTGCCATTTGTTTTTTTCAGCTTTTTACAACTGTGCCTTTGTATTTTAAAGAAGGGCTGCACATGGATGAATTTTCCATAGGCGTTGTAATGGCTATGAATGGGCTTTTGATTGCGCTGGTTGAAATGGTAATTGTTTTTAAGCTGCAAGGCCGTTGCAACCATTTAATATTGATGTGCTACGGTGCCCTGCTGATGGGCATTTCTTTTTTATTATTGAACCTGCCGTTTGCTAATGGCTTATTTTTAGCCACGCTGTTTATGTTTTTTATTACCATTTCAGAAATGGTTGCCATGCCTTTTATGAGCAGTTATTATATTGGCAGGAGCAATGAAGGCAACCGTGGCCAATACGCTGCATTGTACACCATGGCATGGAGTGCTGCGCAGGTAATTGGCAGTAGTACTGGTACTCAAATAGTACAGGCAACTGGTTTCTTTAACTTATGGCTGATTATTGCTGGTATTAGTTTTATTGGCGCCGTAGGATACCGGTATCTTAGCAAACAAAATAACCATAGAAAACTGTCTTTTGGATAAGCCCATAAGCTCATAACACCGGGATCATTTTAATTGAACACATAAAAAAGACGCTGCCTTTTGAGCAGCGCCTAAATAAATTCAATAAATTTTGTCTACAAAACTTTCACCGTTGTAAGTGTGGTAACGGTAGATTTAATTGGCACCGACTGCCCCATTACATCAATCGTTCCGGTAACATCTGTAGTGCTTTTGTTTTCCTTTTGGATGTTGCTTACAACATCTACCAAAGTTTTGGAAAGTATTTTGCTGGTCATTACCATATTCATGTCCATGCCTTGTACCTGCATTGTTTTGCTAATATCCAAAACCCCGTTAATCGTTACAGACGCTTCTTTGTTGGCAATAGAATTTAAAGTGTAGGTCCTTTTTAATTTAACGCCATCGTTAGAGGTGCTGTCTTGCCAGGTATCGCCTGCTTTTTTACCTGCAGGTATTACTAAAAATAAAGTTGCTGCAGCATTATCCTGTCCGCCGCCCATCATGTCCATCATAGCGGCCATTGGGTTTGCATCGCCACCTTTTTTTAAAGTATCGCTAATATTTGCAATACTTTTTCCTTCGCTGGTTACTACAATGTCTTTGGGTGTGTTAAGCTTGTCTTTATAAACTGCGCCGGCTTCACCTTCAAGGTCTTCTTTTTTATCACTGTCAAAAGTCTTCTCTTGCCCCATGCCGCTAAAGCTACTTTTAATGTTGGTAATAGTTTGTGTAATTGTATAGTTATTGTCTTTGCTCTCTTTTACATCTGCATTCATTTTAGTAGTGGTGCCAATGGTCATTTCCATGCTTTGCCCCATCATTTCCTGCGTAACATTGCCATCTGTCTTAGATTCTACTACAAAGTGCTGCCCTTTTTTAAGTGCAATCTTACCCGACTGAGCAAATGCTGCACCTGAAACCAAGAGTAAAAAAAGTACGAATATTCTTTTCATAAATTTATTTTATTTTTTTTGCAAATTTAATTACAAATACGTAACCAATTAGTTTGTGTAAAACTTAAATAAATACTATTCTATCAAAAGATTAGGTTTAGCCTTTTGATTTCTTATTTTTTGCCGCAGGTTCCCGTAAGCTATAATTTACGAATCTGCGGCAAAATTATAACAGGCTGAAATATACGGCATAAAAAAAGGGCTGCTAAAATTAGCAGCCCAATACCTTTTATTAAGAAAGATCAAAATTCTATTAGATCAGTTTAACGTTAACGGCATTTAAACCTTTTTTACCTTCCTGCAAATCGAACTCAACGCGATCGCCTTCTTTAATGTCATTGATTAATCCGCTAACATGTACGAAAGTTTCTTTGTTAGAATCATCATGCTTGATAAAACCGAATCCTTTTTCAGAATTGAAAAACTTAACGGTGCCTAGTGTTTTGTCCATTTTTTAAAAT
>JANXVN010000089.1 GCA_025351645.1 Ferruginibacter sp. | reverse complement strand
GTGAGTACGGCGGCTTACTAAGCAACCGTAGCTTTGGTGGAACACAGGTACAGCGTACGTTTTACGCAGCCGGACAAACAGGGCAACAATTGTTATTAGGTGCTTATAGTGCGTTGGAAAGGCAAGTATCCCTAGGAAATGTAAAAATGTATACCCGCCACGAAATGTTGGATGTGGTAATGATAGATGGAAAAGCAAGGGGCATTATTGCAAGGGATTTAATTAGCGGAGAATTGGAGCGCCACTTTGGGCATGCGGTTTTATTATGCACTGGTGGTTATGGCAATGTATTTTATTTAAGCACCAATGCCATGGGCAGCAATGTTACTGCTGCTTGGAAGGCACATAAAAGAGGCGCTTTTTTCGGCAACCCATGCTTCACACAAATTCATCCAACTTGTATACCTGTAAGCGGCGACCACCAAAGCAAGCTTACGCTAATGAGCGAATCGTTACGGAATGATGGCCGTATATGGGTACCAAAAAAGAAAGAAGATAGCCGCAAAGCAACCGATATACCAGAGGAAGAAAGAGATTATTATTTAGAAAGAAGATATCCTGCTTTTGGTAACCTGGTACCAAGAGATGTAGCATCAAGGGCAGCAAAAGAAAGATGCGATGAAGGGTATGGAGTAGGTACAACAAAAATGGCCGTGTATCTTGATTTTGCTGATGCGATAAAAAGATATGGCAAGATTGAAGCCGGAAAGCATGGCAATGATACAGCTACTGACGAAGTGCTGATAAAATTAGGCAATGATGTAGTAAAAGAAAAATATGGCAACTTGTTTGAAATGTATGCTAAAATAACTGGTGAAGACCCTTACCAGCTGCCCATGCGCATTTACCCTGCAGTACATTATACAATGGGCGGCTTATGGGTAAATTATGAGTTACAAACAACAGTACCAGGCTTATATGCCCTAGGCGAAGCTAACTTTAGCGACCATGGTGCCAACCGTTTAGGTGCCAGTGCATTAATGCAGGGCCTGGCAGATGGTTACTTTGTTATACCATACACTTTGGGGAATTATTTGGCTGATGATATTAGTACAGCAAGCATCCCAACTTCGCACCCCGCATTTATAGAAACGGAGAAAGCCGTTAGTGACAGGATAAATACCTTAATGAATATTAAAGGCACTAAGTCTGTTGAAAGTTTCCATAAACGTTTAGGTAAAATAATGTGGGATAAATGTGGCATGGCCCGCAATACACAGGGATTAACAGAAGCTATTGCAGAAATTCAACAACTAAAAAAAGAATTTTGGAGTAATGTTAAGATACCCGGCGAGGTAAACAGCCTGAACCCGGAACTTGACAAAGCCGGCAGGGTAGCTGACTTTATTGAGCTGGGAGAATTGATGTGCAAAGATGCCCTTAACAGGAATGAAAGCTGCGGCGGCCATTTTCGTGAAGAATCACAAACAGAAGACGGCGAAGCAAAACGTGATGACGTTAATTTTAGTTACGTAGCCGCCTGGGAATTTAAAGGCGAAAGCGACTGGCAGATAAATAAAGAGCCATTAGAATTTGAAATTGTTAAGCCAACGCAAAGGAGTTACAAATAATAAAATTATATACTGCAAATAAGTTCTATGGACCATTACAATATGAATCTTACGCTGAAAGTTTGGCGTCAAAAAAACAAAAAAGCAACTGGTAATTTTGATACCTATGCTGTAAACGAAATTTCTTCGGAAATGTCTTTTTTGGAAATGTTTGATGTATTAAACGAACAATTAGTACAGGAAGATAAAGACCCTATTGCATTTGACCATGATTGCCGTGAAGGCATCTGTGGTTCTTGCAGTATGTATGTTAATGGCAAGGCGCATGGCCCATGGGAACAAAATACTGTTTGCCAGTTACACATGCGTGCCTTTAAAGATGGTGATACTATTGTGGTAGAACCCTGGCGCAGCAAGGCTTTTCCGGTAATTAAAGATTTAGTTGTGGACCGTAGCGCTTTTGACCGTATCATTCAGGCGGGTGGGTACATATCTGTAAACACGGGTAATGCGCAGGATGCAAATGCGTTGCCTATTGATAAAAAAAATGCCGACCAGGCATTTATGGCCGCAGCTTGCATTGGTTGCGGAGCTTGTGTTGCCACTTGTAAAAATGGCAGCGCTATGTTATTTGTGAGTGCTAAGGTTGCTCAGTTGGCGCAATTGCCTCAGGGGCAGCCAGAAAGAGAATCAAGAGTATTGAATATGGTGGCTCAAATGGATAAAGAAAGTTTTGGTAATTGCACCAACACGTATGCATGTGAAGTTGAATGCCCTAAAGGTATTTCGGTAAGCAATATTGCCCGCCTAAACAGTGAATACCTGGGCGCTGGCCTAAGCACAGAGCAATAATTTTATAAACACTATTTTTATAAGCCTTCCTATTTAGGGAGGTTTTTTTATTGCCGAAAGTTTATCAAATAAATTAATAAGCAATTATTATCACATCAATAAATTGCTGTAGCGTTGCCCCATCCTCACTTCAATTGCCTGAATAATGAATCAATTTATTAGGAAGGCCTTACAAATTATGCTTTTAAAATAGCCTTGCACAATAAATACTAACTTTAAGCATTCAATATAAAAATCCCCATTGAAATCGACCAGGATATATTTACTGCTTATTTTTTTAGTTTCTGTACATCTATCCTATGCGCAAAAAAATCTGTCTCCCGTATCTAATTTAAGGATAAGAAAAATAGCGGTTCCAAAAGGTATCCTCAAACTTGATAGCTTAAGCATTGTGCCAGGCACCATCAATATTAAAAATGTGTATCCATCCCAATATATTCTTGATGATGTAAACGCCAATATTACCTGGATACAACGGCCAGCAACCGATAGCATTGAAGTGACTTACCGCGTTTATTTTTATAAGCTAAATGGAGTAACCCAACACCTCAACTTTGATAGCATACGTAATAATTTTATTATGGAGCGGCCTTATATTTTTAAATATGGCACCAAACAGGATAACGCACTTTTTGATTTTGGCGATATCAATTACAACGGAAGTTTTGGCCGCGGCATTTCTTTTGGCAACAGCCAGGATGCTGTTTTAAACTCAAGCTTAAACCTGCAACTAAATGGGTTTATCGGCGACAGCCTGGAGTTAACGGCAGCCATAACCGACAACAACATCCCGATACAGCCTGATGGCAATACGCAAGACCTCAGGGATTTCGATAAGATTTTTCTGCAGGTAAAAAAACGTACCTGGCAACTCAATTTTGGTGATATCGATATCCGCCAAAGCAAAAATTATTTCCTCAACTTTTATAAAAGGCTGCAAGGCATGTCGTTTATAACCGATAACAAAATTGCAAAAAATGTAAATAACTCCTTATTGCTTAGCGGCTCTGTTGCTAAAGGAAAGTTTAACCGCAATGTACTAACGCCATTAGAGGGAAACCAGGGCCCGTACCGCTTACAAGGCGCCAACAATGAATTATACTTTACCGTACTGGCAGGCACAGAAAGGGTTTTTATGGATGGAGAATTATTAATAAGGGGCGAAGACCAGGATTACGTGATTAACTATAATACCGCGGAATTAACTTTTACGCCCAAGCGGATGATCACTAAAGATAAAAGGCTACAAGTTGAATTTGAGTATGCCGACAGGAATTTTTTAAACTCCAACATCTATGTAAATGATGAGGTTAATTTTAATAATAAACTCATTCTCAGCATTGGTGCTTTCTCTAACCAGGATGCAAAAAACTCCAGTATTAACCAAACACTTGATGTTAACCAAAAACAATTTTTATCCGATGTGGGCAATGGCATAGATACCGCTTTTTACTCGGGTGCAGTAAGAGATACTTTTGCTACCGGTAAAATTTTGTATAAAAAGATAGACTCTGCTTTCAATAACGCCCATGATTCTATTTTTGTGTATGACTCTATTAAGGCCAATGTGTTATATAACGTTGCCTTTACTTTTTTAGGGGCTAATAAAGGAAATTATATCCAGTTGTATAATGCTACCAACGGCAAGGTTTTTA
>JANXVN010000084.1 GCA_025351645.1 Ferruginibacter sp. | reverse complement strand
TTCAAATATACAAAGTATATTAATTAAAAGTTAATAATTTTTATTACCCATTTAATTTATTTTATATACGATATTATTAATATATCAACACATTAAAAAAAATTAATTACAATCTCAAAGATTTATTAATAAAAAAAAGTTTATTAATTTGTTAGACCTAAACAAAATAATTTTAAAACCAAAGCATTTTATATAAAATTTATACATTAAAATCGAAAATATTTAATTATTTACAAAATTTAGAGGTTAGGGATGGTAATAAGAGTGTTTATGAACTACGCATTAAAATAGTATTATTGATAACAAAGTATTAGTAAAACTATTTTTTTTAGTATTAATAAAAGTCAAAGTAACAAATATTCAGTGTAAATTTTGCTTACAAATAGTTGTGACAAAGATTTCAGTTAAAAAAAGATTTTTTGTGCAATTCGTATAAATAATTCCCAAATAAATTGACGACCTGTTGAATTTACTTACCTATTCTTTGTATCAGACTAAATTTTTATTTGCATAAGCCTTCAATAAAAACCTGTAATTACTTGGCAAAAAGCAAAGGGTATTAAAAATGCCAACATTAAAATGCCGGCAAATTAAGGGTTAGCTTGATTTTAGATCCCCCAGCCCTTTTGCAATGGTGGTGAAAACCTGGCCCTTCGGCGTATAAATTTCATAACTTAAAACCATTGGCTAATAATGATTTATTTTGCACCCATGAGTATGAAAAAAATTGGAATTTTGGGCGGAGGCCAACTTGGGCGCATGTTATTACAAGCTGCGGCAAATTACCCGGTAGCTACATTTGTTATGGAAAACGATGCTTTATGCCCGGCAGCACATCTTTGCCATCATTTCACTAAAGGCGACATTACTAATTTTGAAGACGTTTATAATTTTGGCAAAGGGCTTGACGGCATAACTATTGAAATAGAAAATGTAAATGATGAAGCCCTGGAAAGGCTTGAGAAAGAAGGTGTTAAAATATACCCAAACCCGGCAGCCTTAAAAATTATTAAAAATAAAATTTTACAAAAACAGTTTTATAGAGACAACGAAATACCCAGCAGCGAGTTTTTTATTACACAAAAGGCAAGTGACCTTGAACAATACCAACATTTTTTACCGGCTGTGCATAAACTGGCTATGGGTGGTTATGATGGGCGTGGCGTACAGGTATTAAAAACAAGCGCCGATTTACAAAGCGGTTTTAATGAGCCTTCGGTACTGGAAAAAATGGTGGACATCAAAAAAGAAATTGCTGTTATAATTGCCGTAAACGAAAAAGGCGAACATGCCATGTACCCCGCTGTAGATATGGTTTTTGACCAACGCCTTAACTTGCTGGAATACCAGCTAAGCCCTGCGCAAATAGCGGAAAAAGTACTATGGAAAATAGAAGCTATTGCCACTAAATTAGTTAAGCATTTAAAAAGCCCCGGTATTTTTGCAGTGGAACTATTTGTTGATAAAAACGATCAAGTTTTTGTAAACGAAACTGCCCCACGGGTACACAACAGCGGCCACCATACCATTGAAGGCAATTTTTCTTCTCAATTTGATATGCTTTGGCGGGTAATGCTTGGTTACCCTTTAGGATGCACTGAAGCCATTTTGCCTGCGGCGATAGTAAATTTATTAGGCGCAGAAGGGAATAGCGGCGAAGCTTGTTACGAAGGCCTGGAAGAGATAATGAAACTAGACAATGTATTCATTCACATTTATGGAAAAAAAGAAACCAGGCCGGGGCGGAAGATGGGGCATGTAACTATTTTAAGCAAAGAAAAACAAGAATTGATACACCAGGCCAATAGGATAAAAAACACGTTGAAAGTAACTGCCGCTATGCCCCAAAAAGAAGGATTGTGAGAGCAGGAAAATTTTAAAAGTACTCTAATTTAGCAAAATCTAAAAACCCCCTTTTGGAGTGCAAGGGGGCATTATAAACTCAATTTATTCGCTAGCCTATCTAATTCTATCTCGGCACTTTTTGCGGAGAAATTTAGGTTTACCAGGCGGTAGCCAGATGCTTCAAAGCTTTGCTGGGCATTTTTTACATCAACTATAGTAGCCTGCTTAAACTTAAAGCGCTGCAGCACCACATCTAATAACTGGTTAGATAATTTATAGTTTTCCTGCTCTGTCTGTAATTGAACCAGGGTTGATGAATATGCCTGGTAAGACTTTACCACCTGCGAGCTATAATCCCGTATCAGGAGTTGTTTATTTAGCCCGGCATTACGTACCTCTATTTCTGCCACCCTTTGCTGGCGCTTGAATGCAGAGCCGTTATAAATTGGTATGCCCAGCGAAATGCCTATAGCTGGCCCGTAACTCTGGTTCAAAAGTAATTGCCCTGCAGCCGCCTGGTTTCGACTAAAATTAAAGCCCGTTGTGGCCCTTAAAGATGGGTACCTAAGTGCCGCAGTTTCCTTCGCAATAAATTCATTGATGTTTATCTGTTCATCGGCTGCAACTATGTCGGCATTTTTATTAAGGCTGTTTAAAACATCCGCTAGCTTTATATTATTATTTACTAAAATAGTGTCTTCGATAGTAATCAACGAATCTGGATTTAACGTTAGCTGGCGAAGCAATTCTGTTTTGCCCTGGCCAACAATCAACTGCTGCGATTGCTTTGTTTGCAGTAATGCATTTAAATCAATTTGTGCCTGAAAAAAATCTGCATTATTGGCAAGCCCTACTGATTGCCTTGCCTTTACTATTTCCAATTGCTGCTGCGATGCTTCAATAGAGCGGTCTATTGTTTTTATATAGCCCTGCTGCCTTACAATGTCGTAATAAGCCGTCATTACGCCAGCTAATACATTTTGTATTTGCGCATTAAGTTGCTGACCGCTTTGCTTAACAAGCATTGCCAGCCTGCCTTTGGTTGCTACTACCCTATTGCCGTTGTACAACAATATACTACCTGTAACGCCTACTACCGCACTATTAGTTACTACAGCGTTCCTGTTTATATTTACACCAGTATTTAATTTTTGAGAGATGTTGGTTACCTGTTCGTTATCTGCTATAGAACCTGTTACCAATGGCAAGCCACCTGCAACGCCATAATTATTTAAGATGGTATTTGCTTCTATAATATTTTTGCTTAACTGTACATCAAGGCTGTTTTTTAAAGCGATGTTGATAGCATCGGGCAAACGTAAGATTTTTTGTGCGCCAACGGTAAAGGAAGCCGATAATAAAAAAATGTATAAAACTGTTTGCTTCATCCTTTATGGTTTATCCGGTGTTGTATTTGTGTTTTCTGTGCCTTCAACTGGTACATTACCCTCAGGCGGTGGTGTACTGTTTAAAGTATCGTTTGTGGTGCCTTCAACTTTTTTGCCATCTGTTGATGGTGTAATTTCTGCACCTGGGGCCGTTGCTGAAACCTTATGTTCTTTTGATAAGAAAGAATATATGGCGGGTATGATAAACAAGGTAAGTATCAACGAAAATAAGATACCACCCACCACCACGATGCCTAATGGGATACGGCTTGTACTGGATGCACCCAGGCCAAGCGCAATTGGCAAAGCACCTAAAGATGTTGCAAGGCTTGTCATTAATATGGGGCGCAGGCGTTGCTGTGCCGCATGTAATATGGCCTCCATCTTAGCCATGCCCTCTTCTCTTTTTTGATTGGCAAATTCTACTATTAAAATACCATTTTTCGTTACCAGCCCAATGAGCATTATCATCCCAATTTCTGAAAAAATATTTAATGTTTGGTTGAAAACAAACAAGCTTAACAAAGCACCTGCCAGGGCTAATGGCACTGTAATCATTATAATAAGCGGATCTACAAAGCTTTCAAACTGGGCGGCCAATACAAGGTATATCAGCATCAGCGCCAGCCCAAAAGCAAAAAGGATATTAGACGAACTTTCCGCATAATCCCTGGATGCGCCGGCTAGTGAGGTCTGGTAACTGGCATCTAATAATTTCTTAGCTATCACATCCATCGCTTTTACGCCATCGCCAATTGTTTTGCCTTCGGATAGCGATGCGGCAATCGTTGCGGCCTTGTACCTGTTAAAATGGAACAATGTTGAGGGGCTGCTACTTTCTTCTAATTTAACCACAGCACTTACGGGTATATTTTGCCCTTTATTATTGCGCACATATAGTTTAGAAATATCATCGGGCGTGCTGCGGTCGCTCCTGTCTACCTGCGATATCACCGAATATTGAAAGCCGTTCATGATAAAGTAGGCAAGCCTGCCGCCACTAAATGCAGATTGCAAAGCTGCGATAACATCCTTGGATGACAAGCCGAGGTCTTTTATCTTCATCCTATCCAGGCTTAATTGTATCTCGGGCTTATTGAATTTTAGGTTTACATCCACATTACTGAAGGTCTTGTCTTTACGTGCTTCATCTAAAAATTGCGGTATTATGGAGCGTAATTTTTCCAGGTTTTGATTTTGAATAACGTATTGTACCGGCAATCCCCCTTTTGAGCTGGAACCTACCGCAATAGTCTGTTCCTGTACGGCAAATATCCTTGCATCATTAAAACGGACTAATTTTTTTTGAAGGTCGGCCGCAATTTGTGCTTGCGTCCTATGCCTTTCATCGGGTTGCACCAGCCCCAGCCGTGGCTGCGAAGTATTGATACTGCCTGCTGGCGTACGTGCAAAAACAAAGTCCCTTTCTGGTATGGAATCATATAAATAATTAGTGAGGTTATCGGCTATGGCTTGCATGCGCCCATAGCTTGTGCCTTCTGCGGCGGTAACTGTAAAACGTATGCTGTTCCTATCTTCCAGCGGTGCTATCTCACTTTGTAAACGGCCACTGATAAGAAAAATTATTACGCCGCATACGGCTATCAATACCCAGGCCAGCCATCTTATTTTTAAAAAACTGTTTAACCAACGCATGTAGCCATTTTCCATACCGGTAAAAAATGGCTCGGTCTTCATGTAAAATTTACCGTGCCCGGCCGTCTTTCTGCTAAGCACTACATTTAGTACCGGGGTGATGGTTAAAGAAACCAATGCAGAGATTAACACCGCAGCAGCAAGGGTTACCCCAAACTCCCGAAACAACCTACCGATAAACCCTTCTAAAAATATAACCGGTAAAAATACAATTGCAAGGGTGATGGAAGTGGAGATAACGGCAAAAAATATTTCCTTGCTGCCCTCCACAGCTGCCTGCCTTATGGGCATACCTTTTTCAAACTTGCTAAAAATATTTTCAGTCACTACTATGCCATCATCTACTACCAAGCCTGTAGCCAGCACAATACCCAGCAGGGTTAAAATATTTATAGAGAAGCCTGCTATGTACATGATGAAAAAAGTGGCTACTAATGAAATAGGGATGTCTATTAATGGCCTTATAGCAATGAGCCAATCCCTAAAAAAGAAAAATATAACCAGCACCACCAATGCAAATGATATACCCAATGTTTCTTCTACTTCCTTAATTGATTTACGGATATTGGTGGTATTATCTAACAACACATTGAGTTCAATATCCGTTTTGTTGGACTTTTTAATGCCTTCCAGCTTCTTGTTAAAATCATTGGCTATCTGGATGTTGTTAGCACCTGGCTGTGGTATCAATACCAGCCCAACAGCGTTTACGCCATTGTATTTCCAGCTTTGTTCCAATACTTCAGGGCCAATTTCTACACGAGCCACATTGCTTAGCCTAACTATGCCGGTACTATCTTGTTTTATAATAAGGTTTTGAAAATCTTTTTCGCTGGTAAGCCTGCCTAGTGTTTTAATAGTAAGCTCGGTGTTGTTGCCATAAATTTTTCCTGGCGGAAGATCTACGTTTTCATTATTTAAGGAAGTGCTGATATCAGAGAAAGAAACCCCTTGTGCAATCATTTTATCAGGGTTTATCCAAATGCGCATGGCATACTTTTTTTGCCCGAATATATTTACTGAGCTAACCTGGTTAATGGTTTGGAATTGCTGCTGCAATACATTCTCCGCATAATCGCTCAATTCCATCAAGCTTTTGGTTTTGCTTTGTACAGCCAATATCAAAATAAAGTCGCTGTTTGCATCGGACTTAGTTACTACTGGTGGCGCATCAATATCTAAAGGCAAGCTCCTGGTGGCTTGGCCAACTTTATCACGCACATCGCTGGCGGCAGCTTCTAAATCTACGCCCAATACAAACTCCACCGTTATGTTGCTGCTGCCTAAGGTACTAGAAGAAGTAATTGTTTTAATACCGGGAATACCATTGATTTGTTTTTCCAATGGCTCTGTTACCTGGCTTTCTATAATATCCGGGTTTGCACCGGTATAAGAAGTAGTTACGGTAACAATAGCAGGGTCAATCGCAGGATAATCCCTGATGGCCAGGAAGGTGTACCCAACTATACCAAATAAAATGATCATCAAATTAATAACCGTAGCAAAAACAGGCCGCTTTAAAGAAAATTCAGAAATATTCATGCAATGAAAAGGGGTCTAAATTTTTGTGGCCAACAACAATTTCGTTGTTGGTAGTATTATTTAAAAGGAGGTAAACACTCCTACAATTTTTAACTCATTTTATCTTTTGGCAGCGGAATCAATTAATGATTTTAATTCTTTTACGCTCCTTACACTTAAAACACTTTTTGGCCGGGCAAATAAAACACCCGTTACCACAACAGTATCGCCGGCAGCAATGCCTTGCACAACTTCTACGCTATTAGCTTCCCTAACACCGGTTTTAATATTTACAAAATCAGCGTACCCATTTTTTACCAGCACCACCTGGTTATTTTTATCATCTGGTATAATGCAGTTAGTAGGTATTTTTATAGACGACCTATTTTTGCCCGCATCGATAAAAACTTTTACAAAACTGCCAGGGTTAGCAGTGCCGCCTTGCAACAATGCCCTTACTTTTAAGTTTCGTGTGTTGGTGTTAGCTCCGGGCTCTGTAGCAATAATTATTGCTTTGCGGCGTGCCTTGGTGGTGGCATCCAATTCCACAACTATTGCCATACCGGTGCGTATTACGTTGCCGTATTCTTCGGGTAATGTAAAATCTATTTTAACCTGTTTAGTTTGTTGTAGAGTTGCAATAATGGTAGCGGGGGTAACGTACGCACCCGGACTAACCTGCCGCAAACCTGCAATGCCGTTAAAAGGCGCACGGATAATGGTTTTATCTACCAATGCCTGGGTATAGGCAATATCAGCTTTTAAGCCATTAGCAGTATTTAATGCCGCATCGTAATCTGCCTGGTTTAAGCCATTAATATCCAGCAATTGTTTGTACCTGGCAACAGTTTTTTGTGCAAGCACTAGTTGAACTTTGCTTTTTTCAATGGTTGCACGAAGGTCGGCATCGTTAACCCGTGCTATTATAGTGCCCTTTGCAATGGGCTTGCCTTCTGGCACATTTAAGTAGGTAAGCCTGCCACTAACTTCGGGGCGAAACTCTACATACTCGTTGGCTATAACATTACCATTGGTTTCAATAACATTGGTAATGGGCTGCACAGCTGCAATAATCACATCTACAATAATTGGAGCATTACCACCTTTAGCTAAGCCATTTGCCGGCGCTTCAGATTTGCTGCTACAATTAGAAAACGCAGTTGCCAATATAAAAAGTAAAATATAGGGGGACATCTTTTTAAATAAATATTGCATTAGCGATTACGTTAAATTTTATATTAAAGACAAATATAAGCCGTTTTAGCCGTTGGCAAAAGTACATAACACAAATGGTAACGCTATGCTGTTACTGCCTTGTATTTGTTATTTAATTGTGTTTTTTACAAATATTAAACTAATGATTTAATAATAATGTTTTAGCTATCAGCAGCCCCGTCTACAATTTTTACCTTTCTTTGCTTAAAATTAATATTATGACTCCTTTGGTTGGTATTATAATGGGTAGTGAGAGCGATCTTGAAATTATGAAAGGTGCCGCGGAAATGTTGCGCCAGTTTGAAGTAGAGCCTGAGCTTACAATTGTATCAGCTCATCGCACGCCAGAACGTTTGCGTGAATACGCCAGCAAGGCAAAGGAACGTGGGTTAAAAGTAATTATCGCAGGTGCGGGCGGGGCGGCACATTTGCCCGGCATGGTAGCTGCACAAACCATCCTGCCAGTAATTGGTGTACCGGTAAAATCTTCTAACTCTGTAGATGGCTGGGATTCTATCTTATCTATTTTACAAATGCCTTATGGCGTACCTGTGGCAACCGTTGCCCTAAATGGCGCTAAAAATGCAGGTATATTAGCTGCGCAGATATTGGCCCTGCACGACCCTTCTATTGCAGGTAAATTGGAAGCTTACAAAGAATACCAGGGCGATATTGTGATGGAAAGCGTAAAGAATGTAAAGTACCTTGGCTTTACAAATGAGTTTGATAAATAAATTTATCTAGCAGGTGGGCTGCTGCCATAATAGCTACAGATTGGTTATATGGCAACGTTTAGTAAAACCCGTTGCTGCTAGTTGTATAGCGAAATTACCGAACAAAATTTCTTATAAAAAAATTCCTGATTAATTGAAGGGTAATTAAATAAGCTCGTTGTAAATTGAAATACTTTTAACCAAAAAACCGGCTCTAACATTATTTATGTTTAAACCGGTTTTTATAATCTTTTTATTTTTAGTTTGTGCCCTAATTTATCTCCAGTATTATTTTTCCATTAACACCGCCGTTTGTTACCAAATCCTGTGCTGCCGCTGCTTCTTCCAGCTTCATAATTTTAGCTACCTGTGGTTTTATCTTGCCCTCTTCTACTAGTTTTTTACCAAAATCTAATTTTGTAAATGATGGGCTCGACTGTACCATCTTTGCCATAACGCCAAATTTTTCAGCCTGGGCAGCATCTGGTGGCATTACTGTGCTTAATAACTTGCCGCCTTTTTTTAATACGCTAAAAGATTTTGCAAGGGTTTCGCCACCTACCAGGTCTGCTACAATGTCTACATCTTTTACCAGTTGGGTAAAGTCTTGTGTTTTATAATCTATCACTTCATCTGCCCCTAAATTTTTAACCATATCAACCCCTTCGCCTGATGCTGTGCCAATAACGTACGCGCCTAACGCTTTTGCTATTTGCACCATAATGCTGCCAACACCGCCACCTGCACCATGTATCAATATTTTTTGCCCGGCTTGTAATTGTGCATCTTCTATTAAAAGTGTATAAGCAGTGGCAATGGGAATAGCCAGCGATACAGCTTCATTGGCTGAAATGTTGGTTGGCTTTAATGCTACCTGTACTTCTTTAATGGCAGCAAATTCTGCAAACGTACCACCATAAGAAGTTGCAAAAACTTCATCGCCCACTTTAAGCCGCGTAGTTTTGCTGCCAACAGCTTCAACAACACCAACTGCATCTGAGCCAGGTAAATAAGGGAGTTGTACGGGCATTGCCGATTGCATATTACCTGAACGTACTTTTATATCGAACGGGTTAATAGTTACCGCAGTTGCCTTTATCAGCACTTCATCTTCTTTTACCGTTGGTTTATCTATCTGTGTTAAATGTAAAACGCTGGAATCGCCAAAGGAGGTGTATTGTATTGCTTTCATGTTTTAATTTTTAGTTTAAAATATGGATTGATGTATATAATCTTTACCAACATAATTTATAAAAATACCCGAAGAAATAAAGCATAGCCATTGTCTTGTTTAGGGCTGTCTGTTATTGTAATAATGTGTAAGCCACCGGGTGCCCACACTTTAAATATATCGCCTTTTTTGTGTTTGGTTATTGCTTCATCCAGCTGTGGCAACATGGCACCACGTACAAACCAGCCAAGGTCGCCACCCTTGTAGGAGGAGCCTCTGTCAGCACTATAAGTGCTGGCCATATCTCCAAAAGTACTGGAGCCAGATTGGATTTTTTTTATGATGGTACTCGATAAAGTATCTGCAAAATTCTTTTTAAACAATACGGTATCCAACAAAATATGGCTTACATGATAAAAAGTATTAGGCACTTTTGCTATTACCTTTATCAGGTAATTCGAATTTTTCCATGGGCCATATACTTTACCTATTTTTCCTTTGTAAGCAAGGCTATCTGCCAGCCCTAAAAAAGAAGAACTGCTAATTACGGCAACCGTATCTATTTTATATTTTTTCTTTAACCGGTATTTTATGTAACCTATCGGGTCGGATGTAGTGTCCAGCACCTTCTTCATTTCTGCAACGGTTTGCCCCAATAAATTGGCACTTACAATAATTAATACAGCAGCTATAATAAGTTTCTTCACAGTATATTTTATGGTTTTAATTTTTTTGTTACGGCCTTGACCTGTTTTTTAAATTCATCCAATTTGCCGGTTTGCTGTTGTATAAAAGAGTTATTTTCCAGGCTACCGACAACCTTGTTCATTTCTTCAGTAGTATCGTATACCATCTTTCTAAATTCATTGCTATAATCTTTTGCCCTGCTTTCGTAAATGCCTTTGCACATCCAGGTTTGGGTGGCAAGCGCATCCTGCAGCAATTGGGTAAAAAGTGTACCTGTAAATTGTTTTGGGGTGATGGATAAAATTTCTAACAAAGAAGTGTATGCATGGTTTAATTTATTCTGATAATAGCCTTCGCCTTGTTTCCTATAAAAAACGTGTACTTCCTGCCAGCTTTTTATTTTGTTTGCCTTAATGTTCCTTTTCAGGTTTTCAACTTCTGGTTGTTGTATTAATTGCCCGCCAATATTAAGCCAATTGCTGCGTTGTACTTTGGCGCTCAATGTTTTTTTAAAATCTTCAAAGCTGCTAAACTTATTATCTACAAAGTGCTCCATCAATTGCATAATGCCATAATACCGTATCAGTTCATTAAACAGCGCAATTGATTGCGGCACTTTTACTATTTCGGTTTCACGGCTGGTATGCTCCCATCCTTCGGTGGTGGCCATGCCTTCTTCGTTGGGCTGCAGGGCGTTCAATAATGTAAGCGAATCGAATAATTCGTTGATGGTATCGGGTGCCAGGTAATTGTATTCCAGCGTTTGTATCTTGTCGGTACGCCTGTCCCTATCTGCATATTTGCGGGAGTTGCGTTCCAGCGCATACATGTTATACATAAACCAATAGCCGGGCATAACCACTAATTTATCGTTGCTTACATCGTTGCTTATTAAACTAAAAGGTATGGGTATGTTAAGCTCTGCCGGATAATCGCCTTTTGCTAAAATGGTGAAAGATGCAAACTTGGAATTATGCTTTAAGCTTACACACAAGCCCGGCCAAAAGCCACGCCCGGCAATAATTTCGCCATCGGGGCTGCGGCTATTGTGGTTGCTGCCAATAGTGGCGCCCGCAGCAATATTACTTTGCCCCATCACCAGCGAAGCGCATAAAAAAGAGTTGTTGTGATGCTGCTCATGAGCCGGAAAAATCAATGAATTCAATACTTCGCAACAAGAGATGGTAGAGTTGTTGCCGAGGTAAGAGTTGAGCAGCCTGGCACCGTATTTTAGCTGGGAGTGAGAGGCCATTACAAACCGCACGGCTTTAACGCCATAAAATATGCGGCAGCCATACCCAACAATACCATTTACTATTTCGCAGCCTTCGCCAATTTGCGATGTACGTTCCGCATCGCTGTTAATGGTTAGGTTTTTTAATTTATTAGCACCTTTTAAATAAGCGTCGGAGCCAATTTTTACATCTTTTATAATACGGCAATTCTTTATCACGGTACGGTCTCCAATTATTCCGTAATGCCCTCTTTGGCTGTCGAATTTTTGCTGGGTAAATTCTTTAAACTTATCTAACAAAATTTCATCGGTCCTGTATTTGCTCCACATATAAGCATCGCCGGGCAACATGCCATCAAACGGAATTACTTGCCTGCCGCCATTTTCATTGCACAGTTCCATCCATACCCGCAGGCTTTCATCTTCTCCGTCGCTTACAATGCCATTTCCAAATTTTGCTTTATCTGTAGTAGCAATTTCGTTTACGTTGGCAATCATCACATCGTTGCCAATAATATAATGGCTTAAGTAATTTACATTATCAATACAAACATTGTTGCCAAAATCGCAGCTAATAATGGTACTGTTGTACAAGCCCACTGCCATACGCAAATTATGGAACTCAAGGTAAAGAGGCTCCAGGTTGCCAATGCGTACCAGCCCATAAAACTTACAATTTTTTACCAGTTCCGCATTAAATGATTGCGATACAAAAATAAAGTCCCAGTTATCAGAAGTATTGCGGTTATGCACAAGTACTTCAATTTCCTGTGAAGTTAATTTTCTATACATCGCCTTGCTGGTATTTTGAAGGTCGCGTAAGTGGTATTCATTTTTGCCTTGCGGCAGATAAGCGGCTTCTATAAAATTATAGCCTAATTTGTTGACAGGATGCTTTTTGATGATATTCATATAGTATCAGGAAGTTATTCGTTCATAAATTAAAAGCGATTAGGTTAATTAATAATGCCTTCAATTTGAATGGTTTTTAAATATGGCAGCTTTTTAAAGTTGAAAAAGAAAACAAATAATTAAGAGCATCATTGCTGCATTATCAATTATTAATTGTCCATTAAAAAATTATCAATTAAAAACTATTCTACGGTTACGCTTTTTGCAAGGTTCCTTGGTTTATCTACGTCTACGCCTTTGGCAACCCCTACATAATAGGATAATAGTTGCAAGGGTATACAACTTAGCATTGGCGCCATTATTTCATCCGCTGGCGGTACAAAAAATACATCATCTGCCAGGCCGGGTATAATTTCGTCGCCTTCAGAAACGATGGCAATCACTTTGCCTTTCCTGGCTTTTATTTCCTGTATGTTACTTACAATTTTTTCGTGGTAGGCATCTTTCGTGGCTACAAAAAATACCGGTAAGATTTCTGTTACCAATGCTATAGGGCCATGTTTCATTTCTGCGGCAGGGTAACCTTCTGCATGTATATAGCTAATTTCTTTAAGTTTTAAAGCGCCTTCCAATGCAATGGGAAAATTGTAGCCACGCCCCAGAAATAAGGCATCATTGGCACCTTTATATTTTTCCGCAATTACTTTTAGGGCGTCTGTATTTTTCAATAAAGCTTCTACCTTTTCTGGTATAGCATCCAGCTCAAATAATAGTTTTGTGTACCGTTCATCGGATATCGTCCCTTTTTCTTTGGCTATTTTTAATGCCATCATTGTTAAAACTGCTAGCTGCCCGGTAAAAGCTTTGGTGCTTGCTACGCCAATTTCGGTACCTGAGTGGGTGTAAGCACCACCGTGGCTAAGCCTTGCTATTGAGGAGCCAACTGCATTTACGATACCAAAAATTATTGCGCCTTGTTCTTTTGCTTTTTCAATAGCCACCAGCGTATCGGCTGTTTCGCCACTTTGCGATATGGCAATAATAATATCGCCTTTGTTGATGACAGGGTTGCGGTACCTAAATTCTGATGCATACTCCACTTCTACTGGTATGCGGCACAATTCTTCAATGATATATTCCGCCACCAGGCCCGCATGCCAGCTAGTTCCGCAAGCCACAATAATAATACGTTGTGCAGCTTTAAAAGCCTCCATATTATCTTGCACGCCGCTCATGGTAATGGTACCAGCACTTGCATTTAAACGGCCTCGCAGGCAATCGAGTATGGTGCTTGGCTGTTCAAATATTTCCTTCAGCATAAAATGTTCATAGCCACCTTTTTCAATGGCAGATAATTCCATGTCCAGCTTGGTTACAAAGGGCGTTATTTTTTCGTTGCCGAGATTTTTTAGTATCAGTTCGTCTGGCCTTACAATGGCTAATTCATAATCGTTTACATACACTACTTCTTTGGTGTATTCCAGCATGGGCGTGGCATCGCTTCCTAAAAAATGTTCGCCCTTGCCAACGCCAATAACTAATGGGCTGCCTTTTCTTGCGGCGATGATTGTGCCAGGGTCATCCTGGTCAATAAGCAATATGCAGTATGCACCGGTAACTCTTTTTAAGGCAATGCGGATAGCTTCTTCCAGGCTACAGTGGTTATTTTCTTTTATATCTTCAATAAAATTGAGCAGCACTTCTGTATCGGTATCGCTGGTAAACGTGTAGCCTTTTTTTGTAAGGTCTTTTTTTATTTGTGCATAGTTCTCAATAATACCATTGTGTATCATTGCGATTTTGCCGCTTTTAGATGTATGGGGATGCGCATTTTTATCATTAGGCTCGCCATGTGTAGCCCAGCGGGTATGCCCAATGCCTGTATGTGCATGCAGGTCTTTGCCCACAATCCATTCTTCCAGTTCTGCCACACGGCCTTTCTTTTTATATACTTTTAAATCGCCGTTTAGCAAGGCTACTCCGGTACTGTCGTAACCACGGTATTCTAATCTTTTTAAGCCTTTAATTACAATTGGGTAAGCTTCCCTTGGGCCGGTGTATCCTACAATTCCACACATAAGTTTATTATTTTTTAAGCCCGGCAGCAAGTTATTATTCAACTTCTTTAGCATTGACGCATAACCGTTACAACTAAGGGAAGTTTAATAAAGGCGACCGAACGAGTTATAACTGCAAAGTAACAAAATGCTATCAATATTTATTTTTATTCAATTCCAGTAAACAGGTATTCACATTGGCTTAACTTCTGGCTGTAAGCTGAAGCATAAAGCGTGGGGACTTAATTTGTGCACAAGCAACATAAAAGTTGATAAAAGTTGATCTTAGCTATTTTTGTACAAGGGAGAAACAAGGATGTTACCCATAGCTTTTTAGCAGGAGCAAAAGTGGATATACAATAACTAATGCAGTTAAGTTAAGAATTTATCTGTTTGTCTTTACCTCACCCTCTCCAAGGAGAGGAAAGGGCTTAACTTAACAGCATTGATACAATAACTATTAATTATGTAAACCTAATTTCAACTATCTCACCAAGCTAAACATTTGCGGTGCAGCTGTTTAGCACTACAACAATATACCTTGCAAAAATATATACGCTACAGAAAAGTAAATTACCAGCCCTGTAACATCTACCAGCGTTGCCACAAAAGGCGCAGAGCTTACAGCGGGGTCTGCACCTAATTTTTTTAATAATAACGGCAGCATAGAGCCGGTTAGCGTGCCCCAAAGTACTACGCCAACTAAAGAAAAACCAACCGTAAACGCGATTAAACTAGCATGGGCACCGTACGTTTTTGGTAAGATATGAGCCCAGATTATAACCCTTGTAAAACCGATGATACCCAATACAGACCCAAGCATTAGCCCTTGTAAAATTTCGCGGCGCATAACACGCCACCAGTTACTAAGCGTTATTTCTCCTACGGCCATGGCCTGTATAATTAACGTGGCAGCTTGCGACCCGGTGTTGCCACCACTACTGATAATAAGCGGTATAAATAACGCCAGCACTACCGCTTTTTGAATTTCATCTTCATAATAACTCATTGCTGTTGCGGTAAACATTTCACCTAAAAATAAAACTACCAGCCAGCCAATGCGTTTTCTAAACAGTTTAAAAAGTGATATATCAAGGTAGGGCTCGTCCAGCGCTTGGGTACCGCCCATCTTTTGCATGTCTTCGCTAAACTCTTCATTGGCAACCCACAGTACATCATCAATGGTTACAATGCCCAATAATTTATTGCTTCTGCTAACTACGGGCAAGGCTACGCGGTTGTTCATTTTAAAGGCTTCGTTGGCAACTTCCTGGTCGTCTTCGGCATGTAAGGTTATCACCCTGCCGTCCATCAGTTCGTCTACTCTTTTATCTGCCGATGCCATGATAAAGTCTTTTATCCTTATATCATCCAGCAATTCGCCTTTATCGTTTATCACATAAATAACATCTATCGTTTCTGTATTTTTTGCATACTTGCGTATGGTGTTTAAAACATCTTCTACGGTATCATGCTCGTAAACATAAATATAATCCGGCGTCATCAGCCTACCCACGCTCCCTTCAGGATATCCGAGCAAGGATAAGGTTACTTTTCTTTCTTCGGGGTTTAAAGTCTTAACTAATTCCCTTACTGCATTGCTAGGCAGTTCGCTTAAAAATGCGGTACGGTCATCGGGTGGCAACTCGTTCAATAATTCGGCTGTATTAAAGGCCGGCAAATTTTTTACAATTCTTTTTTGGGTTGATAATTCCAGTATTTTAAACACGCTGGCAGCACGGTGCATTGAAAGATGGCTGATGATCTGTGTTTCAAAATCTTCATTATCGTATATCAGGTCCGCTACATCGCTTATGTTCTGGTCGTTTAAAAAATCTTTTATCTGGAGCTTATCTTCCGAAGCTATTACTTCCTCAAACTGCTGCTGTATGGATATGTCGTCTACTTCTAAAGGCATCTGGTTTTAATTTCGAAGGCGATAAATTATATTTCTTATTGTTGATTTCTACGGTATCATTATGTCTGATGTGTGATGTCTGATTTCTTTCAATTTGTAATTGTATCCTTAATCATCGAATATCATTAATTATTGAGTGTATTTCTTACATATCGTTTATCTCACATCAGGCATCTTACATCAAATATCCCACATCATACATCCCACATCATACATCGTAAATCGTACATCTTGTAGTATCTTGCAAATTACTCCATTTTATTTTTAATTGAATGTTATGTTAAATGCCTTTTTATATATTAAGGATACGCCGAATAAAGGCAGGGGTATTTTTACAAACAAAAAAATAGAAGCAGATACAGTAATTGAGATATCGCCCGTAATTGTAATGAGTAAAGCTGATAGGGAACACCTCGATAAAACTTTGCTGCACGATTATATTTTTGAGTGGGGCGACCTGAAAGATAGGTGCTGCCTGGCGCTTGGGCTGGTATCTATTTACAACCATAGCTATCAAAGCAATTGCGAGTATTTTATGGATTTTAGCAAAGATGTAATTGCTATCAAAACGGTAAGGAATGTTAAAAAAGGAGAAGAACTAACCATTAATTACAACGGCGATTGGGATGAACCAGCAAAACTGTGGTTTGAAGCAAGTAATTAAAAGCTGATGTTTATTTTTGTAAAAGAACGCTACAATTTTTCATTTAAATAAATTAATTACCATGCAAATTATTAAAACAGCCTTATTATCTTATGGCATGTCGGGCAAAGTTTTTCATGCACCTTTTATTGTAACACATCCCGGCTTTCAATTAGCTGGCGCCTGGGAAAGATCCAGCAAAAAAATACAGGAAGATTACCCCGAGGTAACATCTTACCCAACCTTAGAAGCGGTTTTAGCAGACCAAACTATTGACTTAGTAATTGTAAATACGCCCAACGATACACATTTTGACTATGCCAAAAAAGCTTTGCTTGCCGGGAAAAATATAGTGGTAGAAAAAGCTTTTACAACCACATCAGAAGAAGGTAAGGAGCTAAAAGCATTGGCGGAAAAACAAGGCAAAATGATAAGCGTGTACCAAAACCGCCGCTACGACAGTGATTTAAGGACAGTGCAACAGGTTATTGCCGATAATTTATTAGGGAGTATTGTAGAAGCAGAATTTCATTATGACCGCTTTAAGCCCTTTGTTGGGCCCAAAGTGCATAAGGAAACCCCTGCCCCGGGCGCTGGTTTATTAATGGACTTAGGCCCGCATTTAGTTGATGAAGCGTTGGTAATATTTGGCATGCCGCAAAGCGTTTTTGCTGATATACGTATAACCCGCCCCCTATCTAAAGTAGATGATAATTTTAACCTGCTATTGTATTATCCAACTTTTAGGGTGATACTAAAAGCCAGCAGTTCGGTAAGGGAAGCCATACCTGCTAACCTGGTACACGGGCTTAAAGGATCGTTTATAAAGCCAAGGGCAGATGTGCAGGAAGCAGACCTTATAGCCGGTAAAAAACCCGGCGGCGCAAAATGGGGCGTAGAGCCAGAAACCGGGCAAGGCTTGTTGCATACAGAAAAAGATGGCAATGTTATAAGGGAATACATACCTTCTGCCGCAGGCAATTATGGGGATTATTACGAGGGCATTTATCAGGCTTTGACTAACGGAAAACCAGTGCCGGTAACTGCTGATGAAGGCATTTGCACCATACAGGTTATTGAAGCTGCTATAGTAAGCAACAAAGAAAAAAAGGTCATTAATTTATAAGTAACTTAGGGAAAAGCATTATATAACATAAACTCAATGTTTAGACATTAATTTAATTAACTTGCATTAAAAATAAAATTATGGCAACAAGAACATGGGGAATAGACCCTACACACAGTGAAGTACAATTTAAGATTAGGCATTTGATGATTACAAATGTTAGCGGCAGCTTTAATATTTTTCAGGCTTCTGTTGAAACGGAAGGGGAAGATTTTTCTAAAGCGAGAGTTACTTTTACCGCTGATGTGGAGTCTATCAGCACAGGCAGCGAGCAAAGGGATGGGCATTTAAAGTCGCCAGATTTTTTTGATGCCGCAACCTACCCGCAAATTAAGTTTACCACTACTAAGTCGGAAGCGGTAGACAATGATGGCAGTTATAATTTATATGGTGACCTTACCATCCGTGATGTAACTAAAAACGTAAAAATGTCAGTAGAGTTTGGTGGCGTTGTAAAAGACGCTTATGGCAATACCAAGGCTGGCTTTACTATCAACGGAAAAATTAACCGTAAAGATTTTGGCTTAACCTGGAACGCTGCAACCGAAGCTGGTGGCATAGTTTTAAGCGACGAAGTAAAAGTAATGGCGGAGATACAGTTGATTGAGCAGGCTTAAAAAATTTTTCAAGGTAGTTAATAAAATAAAGATGCCACTCTAGTTTTGAGTGGCATCTTCATTATAAATGGTATCTTAATAATTTCAGATATTGTACTAGTAATTTTGTATCAGTACATCTGTAGGAATCTTAAGTTTAGTGTGTAGGTTTCTAATCATTTCCAGTGTCAGCTTTCGCTTTTTATTTAATATTTCACTGGCCCTGCTTTTTAAGCCAACTACATTTGCCAGATCAGATTGTGTGTATCCCAGCTGCTCCATCCTAAATTTTATCGCTTCAACTGGGTCTGGTAAATCAATTGGATAATGTTCATCTTCATACTTACCTATTAGCATGCCTAAAATCTCCAGTTCATCTCCTTCTGCCGACCCAGGCTTACTGTCGAAAATAACTTCAAGCCTATTCATTGCAGCTTGATAATCCTTTTTTGTTTTAATTAGATGTATAATCATAATCCAATGCCGTTAAGTTAAGGATCTATATGTTTGTCTTTACCTCACCCTAACCCTCTCCAAAGGAGAGGAAAGGTCTTAACTTAACGGCATTGAATCATAATCTTTAAATTTTATTTGCATCAATTTTATCGTATTGAACATGAGTTCCAATAAAACAGATCCATAACATTTGATGTTTATAATTGATTTTTATGATAAGCCTATAATTATCGCCTTTGATATTGAATATTATTCGGTTGTTTTCCAAAATGCTTGCAGATGGAAATTCTTTTTTTATTGCATTAGGATTTGTCCATTTTGCAACCTCCGCTTCTTTGTGCCAAGCCTTTAACCTTTCTTCGCAATCTTTATGGATTATCCAAAAATCTCTCAATATTTTTTTGAAATAACTCTCAAGGGGTAGTTTTGCTAGAGGTAATTAAAGTTCCCTAATTGGGAAATTAATTTTAGTAGATTTACTAACCCTAACTCACCACCCAAGCCAAACAATTAGCCTCCATAAACAAAAAATACACATCCAGCACAATCGGCTTATCCTTTACAAAAGTGCAATGGGCAATGGCGCTGTCGCTTGATAAAACTATCTGGTCAATGTTTAGGTGTTTTTTAAAATCTACCTGCCCATCACCATACCATTTAAATAAAGATTCTTTGATGCTCCATGCGGCGGTAAGCAACGATGCATGCATCAAGTTAAAAGATGGCTTTTCAATCTCCCATATCATCAATTGTTCTTTGGGCGATAAGAATTTATCTTTAACGATAGCAACTTTCGATGTCACCAATTCGATATCTACCCCAACACGTTGTGTGCTGCTCACCAATACAGCTGCATAATCGCCACAGTGCGAAATAGAAAAATGGTACGCTTCGTTTTCCAAAAATGGTTTTCTGGTATCGGCTATGCGTATCAGCTCGTGCGGAAAATTTGGGTATAATGTTTTAAGCAAGTACCTGCCCGCCAAATGCTGCAATTGCTTGCGTGGGTGCGTAGCCTTTGTCTGCATCGGCACTTGCTGCAAAAAAAAATCAGCATCTTCTGCTATATGCCAAACCCCTAATTTTGTGGTAGGGTTAATATTTTGTTGATAAACGAGCGGCATACATCAATTAATTTGAGCGATTGGTAACCCAATACTTTTACTTTTACAAAATAACACTTAAACCATTTTATACAACAATTTATTACTATCAATGATCCTTAGCGACACAAGTATTTTACAGGAAATAGAAAAAGGCACCATTAAAATAATACCCTACACCAGAGAAAACCTGGGCAGCAATAGCTACGATGTGCATTTGGGCAAATCGCTGGCAACTTATAAAGACAACGAGCTGGATGCAAAAAAACACAACGAAATAATACATTTTGAAATACCTGAAGAAGGCTATTTATTATTGCCCCATGTATTTTATTTAGGCGTTACAGAAGAGTATACAGAAACCCATGCGCACGTGCCTTTTCTGGAAGGTAAATCATCTACAGGGCGCCTTGGTATTGATATACATGCTACTGCGGGCAAAGGCGATGTAGGCTTTTGCGGTAACTGGACCCTGGAAATTTCTGTAAAACAACCAGTAAGGGTTTATAAAGGGATGCCCATTGGCCAGCTAATATATTTTCCGGTTTTGGGCAAGATAGAAATTAAATACAACCAAAAGAAAAATGCCAAATACAGCGGCCAGCACAATAAACCGGTAGAAAGCATGATGTGGAAGAACCAGTTTTAGGTACCCCCCATCCCCTAAAGGGGTGAAAAGGCAGCTGCAGTAATGTAATGGAGGATTTTTTTTTGAAGGGAACGATAAATTATTTTTTTTAAGCCCTAACTGGATAAGATAAAAATATTGTTGCCTGCATGCCTTGCTGCAATGCTGGTTTCGGCTTAATTATAATCAGTTTTGATAGATTACATTTTTTATTTTGCAAGCTAAAAAACTAATGTTTCTATTTCATAAGCTTGCGAGCCTACAGGCAAAGGATGCAATTTTAATTGTGCTGCCAAATATAAAAATTTAGTAAAGAAGCAAAGCTTACCCAAAAAATATACGGTACCAGCAACCATGCTGCGGCAGAAGAAATTTTGCTGAACCAAACAATTGTTAGCAGAATAAAAAACCACAAAGCAATAATATCTACAAATGCCCAGCCGGGCTGTTTAGCGTAAAAAAATATAAACGACCAAGCAAAGTTTAGCAATAGCTGCGCAAAAAATAAAATGATAGCTTGTTTTTTTAAGGCCTTATCAGCAGCACTTTTTCTTACAATGTATAAAGCAATGCCCATCATAATATACAATGCCGTCCAAACCGGTGCAAAAAGCCAGCTGGGTGGGTTGTACGGTGGTTTGTTAGCCAACACATACCAGCCATGCACGCCGGTATTGGTAAACAAGGCTGCCACTACGCCAACTAGTAAGGGAATTAATATAGATACAAATAATTTCATAATGCAAAGTACAAAATCGATTCATTAATAAGGCGGTTGATTTTAAAATTTTGTTGTCTCTGTCAATACAGCAGCCATCGCCTCCCAGCCCTCCAAAGGAGGGTTCTAGAGTAAGCCAATTTAAAGGGCTTTTAAAATTCTTAGGGACTGGAACCCTCCTTTGGAGGGCAGGGAGGCTATTCAGCGTTCCACTTAAAGCGTATCAAATTTTCTATAATATGCTATTAAAAAAGCGGTCACTTCATCATAACTCAACACTCCCGAAGGTTGCTGGTTGCTCTCCAAATATTTGCCATACATCCAGCGGATAGCAGGCTCAACAAGGCTTTGGTGACTAAGGTTAAATTTTCGCCATTGCTGTATATCTGCTTTTACAGCAGGCAGCAATTGGCGGGCGAAAGATTTAGCAGCCGAAGAATCTACTGCGTAAAGGTTCCTGTCTGCATATAAAAAAAGGTCGAGGTAAACAGAATAAAGGAATACTGTATCTTTTGAAGCAGACGCGGATAAATAACCAATAAAATTCGCTTCATTTTCTTTTGCATACCCAAGCTGGTGGGCCATTTCGTGGCAGGTAGTGTAGGGCTGCAAAAACTTAGGCACTGTAGTATTAACCTGAGCCTCTCCGGTAAATGGGTTGTAGTAGCCATTAAACCCCATGTAATTGCCCAGCCATCCCCACATGGAAGTTTTTATAGATTGCTGATGGTATTGCAAAAAAGGAAACTTTTTACTTACTTCATCATAAGCAGCCACAGATCGATTAAAAATTTCTTTTTTATTAAAAATGGTATCGCCTCTTCTTACAACTGCACTTTTGGTTTCATTTACTTTTTGCAGTAAAATGCTGTTTACAATCTTTAATTCTTCCGTAGAGTATTTGCCCATTGTTAAGCCAAGCTGCGTGGCAATGCCCTGTCGGTTGTAATTAATGCCCCAAAGCAGGTTGAAGGTTATGTAAATGATTAGCACAACATCTATTGTACCCAGCGATTTTTTAACTAAAAGCTGCATTGTAAATTTACCTGTAAAAAGAATTTTTATATCCGTCCACAATTTCCACAATATCCAGGCACCGGTAACTCCATATAAAATATCACCTATGCTAAAGGGCAGCCAGCCAAACAACCATCTGAAAAAAGCTGAGAGATAAGGGTATATGCCGGTTGAGTAATAACGTTCGGTTAAGGCAGGGTTGCTAGAAATTAGGCGGATAAAAAGGACGATGATCAATAGGATAGCAGTAATTATCCATTTCTTTTTATTTCTCATACACCTAAAAATAAGCAAAATCGGTTTTGCTTCAATAAAATTGTTTCAGGCTCAACAACCTATTATTGCTGTAATTTGTAGTTAAATTATAGTATTAGGCGGACTGGCAGCGGGCTTCAACAGTATTGGCATAAAAAAATATACATTAATAATACTAATTTCCCGTAAAAAACCTACCTTCGCCGTCCTTTAAACCGGAGGTAATGATAAAAAGAAAAGCAATAGAGATAGCTTTTGTGGGTTTAAAGCCCGGTATCCATGAGTTTACTTACGATATATCGGACTCGTTTTTTGCAGAAGCAGCAACCAGGGAATTTGCTAATTGTTCGGCTACGGTAAAACTACAGCTGGATAAAAAAAGCAGTTTTTTATTGTTGAAATTTGAAGTAGGCGGAAAGGCTGATGTAGGGTGCGACCGTTGTGGCAATCAATTGACGAAAGACCTTTGGGATGAGTTTAATATAGTGGTTAAGATGGTAGAAAATCCCGAAGAAATGAACCAATTGGAAGAAGACCCCGATGTGTTCTATATTTCAAAAACGGAAAGCCATATATACCTTAACGATTGGATATTTGAGTTTGTTAGCTTAAGCGTACCCGTACAAAAACTTTGCAGCGCGGAAGAATTTGGCGGTCCTAAATGCAACAAAGAGGTATTGGAAAAGTTAAGGCAAATGGAAGCCAATGAGGATGCTAACAACGCAAATGCTATCTGGAAAGGATTGGAAAAATTTAAGGATAACTAATAGTATAAAGATTTTTAGTATTTAGTATCAAGATAGAAATATTGAAGCCTAAGTATAAACACAAACAATTAATTAATTACAATAACAACTAAAATTTACAGATATGCCAAATCCGAAACGACGCCACTCGCAACAACGCAGTGCAAAGAGAAGGACGCATTACAAAGCATCAGAAACAACTTTAAGTGTAGATAAGACTACCGGCGAAATGCATGTACGTCACCGTGCGCATGTAAGCGAAGGCAAATTATATTACAAAGGACAGGTGGTTGCTGAAATTGCGCCCCTAAGGTCATAATATTTTTCAAATGCTGAATTCTAAGTTTTAAATTCGTTATCGGATGTAGGGCTTAGAATTTTTTATTTATAAATAATATAGGAGTAGGATGAATATAGGCCTCGACATGATGGGTGGAGATTTTGCTCCCCTGGAAGCAGTAAAAGGATTGGCGCTATTTTTTGCCAAAACCAATACTGATATACATTTCACCCTGATAGGAGAAGAAATCGCCATAAAGGATCTGCTGCATCAGCACCAGGTACCGCTTACTAATATTGAGCTGGTACATGCAGGGCAGGCAATCGGAATGCACGAACACCCTACCAGGGCGCTTAAAGAAAAACCCACCTCTTCCATAGCACTCGGGTTTAAATTATTGGCCACCGGCAAAATTGATGCATTTATAAGTGCAGGCAATACTGGCGCTATGCTGGTAGGAGCTTTGTTTAGCATAAAAGCAATTGAAGGTGTTACCCGGCCTACTATAGGCGCCTATATCCCCAGGGAAGATGGCAGTTTAGGGCTGTTGGTAGATGCTGGCGCCAATGCAGATTGCAAACCAGAAAACTTATCGCAATTTGCCACTTTAGGTTCATTATTTGTAGAGCACATATTAGGTATAAATAATCCTAAAGTAGGGCTTATAAATATTGGGGAAGAAGAAGGAAAAGGAAATTTACTGGCTCAGGCAGCTTATCCTTTACTTAAGGAAAATGAGCATATTAATTTTATAGGCAACATAGAAGGACGGGATATTTTGTTATCCAAAGCAGATGTAATGGTTTGTGAAGGCTTTACAGGAAATGTAGTTTTAAAGCTGGCAGAGAGTGTATACGACATCATACAGCGCAGGGGTATTGAAGATGAGCATTTTGACCGTTTTAATTTTGAAATGTATGGCGGCGTGCCAGTTTTGGGAGTTGCAAAGCCAGTTATTATCGGGCATGGCATATCAAAAGACCTTGCTTTTAAAAATATGATAAGTATTGCGCAACGGATGCTGGAAACGGATTTGATGCAGAAGATGAAAGAGGTATTTGTACAAAAATTATAAAAAATATTCAGCATAAAAAAAGAGGCTGTCATTTTGATGGTTTTTTCGTTTATAATCAAATTTGATAGTACGCCCATAAAAATCCCCGGCATAATTAAATGCCGGGGACTTTTCTTTGTAGATTTTTATTATTAAAACATATAGGCAACCCTTACACCAAATGCGGTTAACGTACCAACTTCTTGTTTGGCAGAATAGCCATCATATTTAAATGAAACATCAACAGCCTTTCCACTATTGGTCCTGAATTCATAACCAATTGCTGGTGTATATGCAAAAGCAGTCCCTATACCTTTGTTTATAATCCCAACCCCAATTTGAGCGGCACCATAAACTCCTTCAGTGAAGAAATACTTTCCACCAACCCTGATTGGTATAATGGTTAATCCTGAATTTTTATATCCCCCACCTACAGACTTTCCATTATAAAAAATAATACCTGCAGTACCGGTAACATTAAAATTTTGCTGGACAGGTAGTTCTGCCTGTGCAGTACCGCCAATGCCAAAGGAATATCCTGTTGAAAAATTGCCAGTAGGGATAGATAATTCTGGGCCTACACTAAATTTTAAATTTTGGGAACGTTGCGCCATTACTGCGCCTGATGTGCACAATGCAACCAGCGTAAACATAATAATCTTTTTCATTTCAATTAATTTTAGATTGCAAATGTACGAGCGTAAAAAACTAATAACAAACGTAGCTATTGTTAATTTTTCATTAATACACATTAAATTTTTGTATATCAATCTTGTTTATTACCCGTGCCCTTTACAGGTTTTCCAACATGTCTTTTGTCATGCTGGCAAGGTTGTAATCTTCTTTCCATCCCCAGTCATTCCTGGCTACGCTGTCATCTATGCTTTGTGGCCAGCTGTTGGCAATTTGCTGGCGGTAATCTGGCTGGTAAGTTATTTCAAACTCAGGTATATGTTTTTTTATCTCGGCCGCAATTTCTTTAGGAGAAAAGCTCATGCCCGAAATATTGTAAGAAGTACGTACTTTTATTTTATCTGCCGGCGCTTCCATCAGTTCAATAGTAGCCTTAATTGCATCCGGCATATACATCATGGGCAAGTAAGTATCTTCCTGCAAAAAGCAATTGTACTTTTTTTCTTCCAGCGCTTCGTGAAAAATTTCTACCGCATAATCGGTTGTGCCGCCACCGGGCGCACTTTTATAACTTATTAGCCCCGGGTAGCGTATGCTCCGCACATCAAGCCCCCAGCGCTGGTAATAATAATTACACCAAAATTCGCCTGCATATTTGCTGATGCCATACACTGTAATGGGTTCTATAATAGTTTGTTGCGGGCAATGCCGCTTAGGCGATGTAGGGCCAAAAACCGCAATGCTGCTGGGCCAGTAAACCTTGCTCAGTTTTTCTTCCTTAGCAATATCAAGTACGTTCAGCAAGCTCGCCATATTAAGGCTCCAGGCAAGGTTAGGGTTCTTTTCGCCTGTGGCACTTAAAATCGCTGCTAATAAATAAATCTGTGTAATATTTTGGCGTATCACTTGCACATGCAGCATTTCTTTATTCATAACATCCATGCTAACATACGGGCCGGTACCTTTTAGCAGTTCATTCTCTTCCCTTAAATCGCTGGCTACCACATTGGCGTTACCATAAATTTTTCTCAATGCCAGTGTTAGTTCTACTCCTATCTGCCCACTGGCTCCAATTACCAATATCTTATCTTTTACCATATTTATTATTTTTTACAGATGCTAAAAGTAGTGGAAAAACAGTTTGCGGCGGTAGGCCTTTTGCTAAACATCGGCTACCAGTTACACAAAACACCTTGAAAAACACAATACTGGCAAATACCTTTAACTAATATTTTTTAAAAGCAAAATGGTCCAGGGACTGGCAATTAACACCAAAATAGCAAGCAAAATATAAATAGCCCTTTTTAAAATGATTCAATTGCCGTTTGCACATCAACAAATTAAGCAGGCATAATTTACTAGTAACATTCGCAATTTGATTAGCACAGAAATTACAAATATTTGAGTGGCCTGTTTGATATACATCCTCTAAAAAACAATTGTGTAATTGTAGATTTAATATATGAAAAAAATAATTTTTATTTTAACAGCAACATTAGCCCTTGACATAGTACTAACTTACTGCGGCGGCCAGCAAAACAAAACAATGGAAGAACAAAAGAAACCAACGGCTGTGTTAAAACAAAATACAC
>JANXVN010000319.1 GCA_025351645.1 Ferruginibacter sp. | reverse complement strand
TTTTTAATTCTTAATTAGTATTTGGTTGCCCAGGCCAAATGCAGCAGCTAAAGCCTCCCTGCCCTCCAAAGGAGGGTTCTAGCGTATTCAATTTATAAGTCTTTTACAATTCGCAGAATCAGGGAACCCTCCTTTGGAGGGCCGGGAGGCTGTAATTTTTACTATTGTTTTTCAATCATCTTTAACCACTAAGTATGGGGCTTATCCCGACCCTTGTGTAAAAGTAAATACGCAGCAGGCCGTAAACAAAAAATCCACGGCTTTCGTCGTGGATTTTTTGTTTATATCTATCAGCAAAACTTAAATGCTGCTGTAAAATGTTAGTTTACTTGTGCTGTTCTATCTTTTTCAAAAAATTAGCTTTTGGTTGTGCACCAACTAATTTGTCAACAACCTGCCCGCCTTTTACAAAAAGTATAGCGGGTATGCTAGTGATGCCATAATTCATCGATATTTGTGGGTTATGGTCTACGTTTACTTTACCAACATTTACTTTACCATCATATTCTTTAGCCAATTCTTCAATTACCGGACCTATTGCACGGCAAGGGCCACACCATTCGGCCCAAAAGTCAATTACTGATAATTTATCTGAATCTAAAACTTCTACCTGGAAGTTGGCGTCAGTGAATTCGTGTGCCATAATAATTATATTTTTTATGATTTATGTTATGTAAAAGGCAAATTTACATCCAAATATTTGAATATGTTGTTATGACATATCAACAATTTATTTGTCAGTGTTGATATCAATTTGGCGACATAAAGGCATTACGGAGGATAGGGACGCTGATGACGCAGAGTAAAACGGATTGAGGCGGATCCAGCTTAAAAATCTTTTTAAACCAATCAATAAAATCCGTTAAATCTGCATTAATCCGCGTTATCCGTGTCTCTATCCCGTTACCACACTCACATCTACATCAGGATTGCCCAATAAAAACACCGCCATATCATCGTTCATCGTAAAGCCTTTTTCTAAGCTATACATCCCCACCTTAAAATTATTCCGTACATCCACAACATTAAATTTTATGCTTGTCTTGCCCGGGTTGCTTTTAATATTCGTTTCCACAAAATTGATAAAATCTTTGTTGATGAATTGTGGCTGCACTTCTAAAACAACTTGTTTGGTAAGCGTAGGTTTTACGGTTTCCAGCAAATGCACTTTGCTTAGCTTAAACTCGTATTGCTCGCTGTTGTACCTTGTTTTAAACCCGCCTTCCACCAAAATGATAAGCCCTTTTTCTAAGTAAGTGGTATATTTTACATAATCTTCGCTCCAAAGCATAAACTCTGTTTTGCCGCTGTAATCTTCTATAGTAAGTATGCCAAAGTTTTTGCCTGTCTTCGTCATCCTGTGCTGTACATCTACCACCAGCCCTGCCAGCCTAAACTGCCTGGCCGGGTTTGGGTGGGTGGCGATTGCCAGCTTAAATTCGTTATAATCCGCCAGCGGGCTAATGTTATAATGCCGCATCTCAAACTTAAAATTATCCAGCGGGTGCCCGCTCATGTACATGCCCGTTACTTCTTTTTCAAAATCTAATTGAGTGGCAAGCGGCCATGGTTCGCAAAGCGATAATTTGGGGGGTACAATATCCGGCATCTGCAAATCGCCAAACAGTGTATTGGAGGAGGTAGCATTTTGGGTTTGGAAGATACTGCCAAACTTGATGATCTTTTCCAGCCCGGGTACATCGCCCGGTGCCTGGTAAAAATATTGGGCACGGCTAACATCTTTAAAACAATCAAAGGCGCCGGAGTACACAAGGCTTTCCAAAGATTTTTTGTTGGCAGCTCTTGGGTTAACTCTTTTTGCTAAATCAAATACAGAGGTATAAAAACCATGTTTTACCCGTTCTTCAATAATACTTTCAATGGCATTGTCGCCTACGCCTTTTAGTCCGCTAAAGCCAAACCGTATCTCGCCTTTTTTATTTACGGCAAAGCCATTGTTCGATTCATTGATATCTGGGCCCAATACGGTTAAACCCATACGCTTGCACTCTTCCATAAAAAAAGTTATTTTATCGATACTGCCTGCATGGTTCAATACCGCCGCCATATATTCGCTAGGGTAGTGGGCTTTTAAATAAGCCGTTTGGTAGGCCACAAATGCATAACAAGTACTATGCGATTTATTAAAAGCATATTGAGCAAAGGCTTCCCAATCCGTCCATATTTTCTCCAGCTTATCTTTGGGGTGGCCCTTTAAGGTGGCACCTTCCACAAACTGCACTTTCATTTTATTTAGTACGGAAATTTGTTTTTTACCCATCGCCTTACGCAGTACATCCGCATCGCCTTTACTAAAGCCAGCCAGCTTTTGCGATAGTAGCATCACCTGTTCCTGGTACACGGTTATGCCATAGGTTTCCTTTAAATGCTCTTCCATATCCGGAAGGTCATACTCCACCTGTTTCTTGCCATGCTTACGGTCAATATAATCCGGTATATACGCCATTGGCCCCGGCCGGTACAAGGCATTCATAGCAATTAAATCATCAAATTTATCCGGCTTCAGTTCCCGTAAATGCTTCTGCATGCCGGGGCTTTCAAACTGGAACGTTCCGTTTGTATCGCCCTGCTGGTATAGCTTGTAGGCTAATTCGTCATCAAGGGGTATTTCATCTATTTCAATGTGTACACCATGGTTTTGTTTAATAAGGCTTAGCGCTGTCTTTAAAATACTAAGGGTTTTTAATCCCAAAAAATCCATTTTAATTACACCGGCATCTTCAATAGAACCGCCTTCTATCTGCGTAAGCCAAAGCTCCGATTCTTTAGAGGTTGCTACCGGCAATAAATCTGTTAAATCTTTCGGTGCGATGATGATGGCAGATGCATGGATGCCCGTATTTCTTACCGAGCCTTCCAGTATTTCTGCTTCGTGTAAAATCTTGCTATGTAAATTATCGCTTGCATATAGTTCCCGCAGCTTCTTTACATTTTCAATATCTTCTCCCTGCAACTGCTCTTTTTCTTCTAAAGATTTTTCGCTACTTTTTGCTTCTTTCGCTTCTTTGATGGTAATAGGCGCATGCAGCAGCCGTTTTAAATTTATGCCCGGCTTTTCTGGCACCAGCTTGGATATTGCCCTGCTTTCCGCAATAGGCAAATCCATTACACGGGCCACATCCGCAATGCTCGATTTAGCAGCCATGGTACCATACGTAATAATTTGCGCTACCTGGTTTTTGCCATATTTCTGCACTACATAATTCAATACTTTCTGCCGGCCTTCATCATCAAAATCCGTATCAATATCCGGCATCGACTTACGTTCCGGATTAAGGAACCTTTCAAAAAGTAAATTATATTTTATAGGGTCGATATTAGTAATGCCGATACAATACGCTACCGCACTACCAGCCGCAGAACCACGCCCGGGCCCAATGAACACACCCATATCACGGCCGGCTTTTATAAAATCGCCCACAATTAAAAAGTAGCCGGCAAAGCCCATCTTACGGATAACGCCTAATTCAAACTGAAGCCGTTCTTCTATTTCAGGCGTTAAAATTTTATAGCGGTCTTTGGCACCACTCCAGGTTAAATGTTCAAGGTATTCATCCTGCGATTTAAAGTTGGCGGGCACTTCAAAGAAAGGTAATAGGATTTCCCTTTTTAAATCGAGCAAATCTATCTTGCTTACCACCTCATTGGTATTATCGATCGCTTCCGGCAGGTCTTCAAAAACCTTGCTCATCTCATCGCCGGTCTTCAAAAAAAACTGGTCGTTAGGAAATGCAAAGCGTTTGTTCTTCGTCATTACATCATCGTCGCTAAACTCCCGCATGGCAGGCGTGGCTTGCTTTTCGCCCGTGTTAATGCAGAGCAGGATATCATGTGCATTAAAATCTTTTTGGTCTACATAATGCGAATCGTTGCTGGCTATAACTTTTACATTGTACTTTTTAGCAAACTTCAACAGCACCTCATTTACCTTTTCCTGGTCGGGTATGCCATGGCGCTGCAGCTCAATATAATAATCATCCTGAAAAATATTGAGCCACCATTTAAATTCATTTTCGCCTTCCGCTTCGCCTTTTTTTAATATGGCTTGTGGCACTAAACCACCCAGGCAGCAAGTGCTGGCAATTAACCCTTCGTGGTATTTATGTATCAGTTGCTTATCTATCCTCGGGTACTTGGAGTACATGCCTTCGATATAGCCAAGGGATGTAAGCTTTACTAAATTTTTATAGCCTGTTTCATTTTTTGCTAGTAATATCTGGTGGTGGCGGGGGTCTTTTTCATCTTTGCTGAATGTCTTTCTTGTGCGGTCTGTAGTAATATAAAATTCGCAGCCAACTATGGGCTTTACTTTTAAGGTGCCATCCGCATTTTTATGGTTGTAGGCTTCTTTTACAAATTCAAAAACACCAAACATATTGCCATGGTCGCTAATGGCCAGGGCGGGCATTTTGTTTTCAATGGCTTTTTTATACAAACTTTTAATAGAGGCAGCACCATCCAATAAAGAAAACTGTGTGTGCGTATGAAGATGAGAAAACTGCATGTTGTGATTTAAAAAATAATTTGATACTGGTACCTGGCTAAAGTTTTTTACTGTTGATTTAAACTGTTTTGCTTATAACAAAATGAAGGCATAACAGTTTATAAACAGGCATGCAAATATCGCTAACAATAAAGTTGATTGCTAATTCGTTTTTCCACATCATGCCTTATGTAAAACAGCCTGGTTGCGTAAAGGTTGCATTTTAACTATACAGGCACTATATTTGCCATCGCACAAAAGAAATTTATTATTAATTGTTTGTACGACAGTTTATAGCAGTAGAAAAGATAGATAGCCAATAATTTAAGTAACAACAGAAGAGATGATAACAGCAGATTAAATCGTGCATACGTGTAAAGCCAAGAAGTTTACATATGAAAAACTTATTTTTTATTGCCATTGCCAGCAGTATTTTTTTTGCGGATGCTACCACAGTAAATGCCCAGAATAGCATTAACAGCAAGAAGCTGGCTGGCAATGCAACACCCAAAATTTCCTTAAAGTTTATTGAGAGCATAGAGATTACGCCGGATAAAATTTCGGATAACCAACCTGCAGATGCTCGGGAAAATACTGATTATCCTGTTGCTGTTACGACCATAATGGTACCTGCAAATGGCGGCATTAGCAATATTGAGCAATGTTCTGCCATGCAGTTTAGGTATGCTGTACTGATGAATAAAGAGGTGGAGACTATCACCAATATGCCTTTATATAATTTAATCAACGAATGGTGGGCTACCCGTTATAAGTATGGCGGCACTGATAAGGGCGGCATTGATTGCAGTGCATTTTCTGGCAAAGTATTATCTGTTGTATACGGCATTAACCTGCCACGTACCGCTACAGATCAATATGATGCTTCGGAAAAAATTGTTATGGAACAATTACAAGAAGGCGACCTTGTTTTTTTTAACACCAGGGGCGGCGTAAGCCATGTTGGTGTTTATTTGGGGGATAATTATTTTGTGCATAGCAGCGTAAGCAATGGCGTTACCATTAGCAGCTTGACTGATGATTATTATAGTAAGAAATTTATTGGCGGAGGAAGGAATTATAAGAAGTTATGAGTTATGAGTGTCAATGGGATGGTATTTGGGTAACTGTATTTTTCCTTTTGGGGATAGTATGAGGGTAGAAGATAAAAAAAACAATTCTATTATTTTCGTTCCTTAGGTACTGTATGTGCTTTTAGAAGAAACCTGTAATACCGTAGATATGTTCAAATCGGCAAGTACTGTGGTAAAAGCCCATCATAGCTTTTTAGTACAAGAGTGCGACGTCCGCCCGGCTGCCATATGGACGGGCCTGTGAAGCCCCATATAGCTACTGTATTGGCCGGGACAACAAAAATAATAAAACGAAAACCTTTTAACCGAAGCATTTACGCTTCTTTTTTTATGCCTATTTTTTTGAGTAGTGTATTCCAGACAGGCAATACATCCGATGATAATTGTAGCAGAATTGTTCCTGTGGCGTAGAGTAAAATAAATACGGTACTTCTGCTGAACATACCGGTGAAGCCGTGTATCTTATCAAACAAAAAATAGCAGGTATAGAAACAAGCGATGCCTAAAAAAATGGTGTATACTGTTTGTTTTGTAAATGGCTGCAAGCCGTACCTTTTTTGCAAGAACCAATACCGTATTGCATTGTAAACGCTGAATGCAAAAAGGTTGGCAATGGGCGGGCCCATGATGCCGTAATAATATTTAGTAAGGATATAATTTAGCGGCAACGTGAGCATCAATAAAATAACACCCGTAAAAAATTCAAATTTCCATTTGGTGGAGGTTGCGATTATTTGTGCATTTACGCCAGTACCCATATCGATAATGCGCATTAGCCCAATGAAAAAGAAAACCCATCTTGCATCGATATAGCCTTTTTGCATGTGGAAAGTAAATACACCGTCTGAAAAATTAAGCCATATTAATGAGAAGATAGCAACAGCAAAAATTAATTGGTTGATGGATGATTGTTTGTAGATGCGGGCAATCCTGGGCAGGTCTTTATCTTTCCATGCTTGCGACAAGGCGGCTAGCGACGAAGCTATGATGCCCCGCTGTGGTGCCTGTATAAGGCTGGCGATATTTTGTGCCAATGAGTAAACGGCTACCTGGGCTAACCCGTCTTTAACTACCGAAGCAATTACGAAAGTATCGAACACTTGAGAAATGGCAAACACCAGCGTGCCACCATAAACAAATGTAACAAGGGTAAGTATCTTTTTAAAAAATCTTTTTGAAACAATGCTGGCTGTAAAAGTTAGGTGGATGTACCCTTTGGCAAAAAGGTACATCATTAAAATAAGCGCAATTGCCAGATAGGTAAATGAATATACCTTAATGAACACATCAAACTTAGTAAGGAGCCCCGCAAAAAATAGTATGATGAGGATGGTGGTAAATAATCGAAACTGCACTTCCCGCAGGAAAGTTGTAAGCACCGATTTTTTTAATTGCCAGGCATAACTTTCTAAGATGGAGAACAGTGTAAGCCCTAGCCCAAAAGGAAATACCCAATAATAGTATTGTATCAGTTCTGGCGAGTTTTGCCCAAACTTACGGATGATGATACCTTTAAGATAAACCCCGCTTATAGCAACAATACAAAAGCCCACTAAGGAAACCAGCAGTGCCCAGCTTAAAATATCGTTCCTCTTTTTATCGAGGTTATCGTTGTAGTACGGATAAAATTTGTAGATATAACTCGTCATTCCTATATTGGCAAAAGAGAACATCATCGATGCTACAGCAACAAACATACCGGTAAGGCCATATTGTTCTTTAGTAAAGCCGCCATCCCGTGTAAACAAATAGGTATTTAAAAAGCCAAGGGAAAAGCCAAAGTAAACCATCACCGACGAAATAATACTTTGTCTCCGTATCTGACTCATACATTTATTTGGTGCTAAATTACTCTACCTTTTTTGTAATGATATAAAAATTTGCATCTACCAAAAATTCATTGCTGCCATTGGTTGTGCCGGTTAATGATTGCCAGTTTTGTGTTGGCTTTATCCATCGGGTGCCATTGAAATTAACTTTAAGCGGTAGCCGAAAATTGGCTATACAATTGGTGTACCGGTATTGCAGCTTGTTGCCTGCTAAGTTGTATTCCAGCACCGGCACTTGTGTGGTAGTCAGGTATTGGGTAAAAACGGTACTAAAATCTATACCGGCCTGCTTGCTGATATAATCCTCTATTTGTTTAGCAGTAACCGTTTGATGATAGAAAGTTTTATTAAGCCCACGCCATATTTTTCTAAACAACCCATCATTATTTATTGCCTGGCGGATGGTGTGCAGCATGTTGCCGCCTTTAGGGTACATATCGCCGCTGCCTTCTTTATTTACGCCGTAGGTGCCAATAATAGGCACATCGTTCAAAATGCCTTTTCTGCTGCCAATTAAATAAGCGCTGCCTGCTTCTTTGCCATAATAAAATTCTGTAAATAAGGTTTCGCTGTAGTTGGTAAAGCTTTCGTGTATCCACATATCGGCAATATCCTTACTGGTGATATTGTTGGCAAACCACTCGTGCCCGCTTTCGTGTACAATAATAAAATCCCACTTTAAGCCCCAGCCGCTGCCGCTTAGGTCGCGACCAAGGTAGCCATTTTTATACTGGTTGCCGTACGCTGTTGCGCTCTGGTGTTCCATGCCTAAATGCGGGGCTTCCACCAGTTTGTAGCCATCTTCATAAAAAGGGTAGGGGCCAAACCAATATTCAAAGGCCTTTATCATTTTTGGCGCATCTGCAAAATGTATTTTGGCTTTTTCCAGGTTGTAAGCCAGCACCCAATAATCCAGGGTTAAATCGCCTTTTTCGCCTTTATATATTTCGTTAAAATGTGCATACTTGCCAATATAGGGGATGAGGCAATAATTGTTGATGGGGTTTACCACCGCCCAATCGTACGTAGCAGTGCCATCGCCATTTTCTATCTTGCCACGAAACCTGCCATTGCCCACGCACATCAATGTATCCGGACAAGTAATATGCATCTCCGCACTATCCGGCTCATCGCTCTGTATATCTTTGCATGGGTACCAAACGCTGGCACCCAAACCCTGGCAGGCAATGCTTACCCAAGGGTTATTCAGGCTATCTTTTTTCCAAATAAGCCCACCATCCCACGGGGGATTTTTTGCAATACGGGGCTTGCCGTGATAGTAAGCTGTTACGTTGTTGATTGTTTTTTTTTGATTGTTTTTTGTAGACGCAAAATAGGCGTTGCCTTCTTTTGTAAATTGTAAAGAGAAACTTTTACCAGTGGTATTGTGTTCAATGATACTATCCAAAACCATCGGCTCCTGCAAATCAATCTGCATCATATCACCCTTCTTCAAAACCTTAAAAAAGATAACATTATACCCACTAATTGTACTATCGGCCAAATTAAATTTTACATGCAAATCATATTTGGTAGCATCCCACCAATCCCTGCCCGGGCCGTTGCTGCCACGCAAGGTATCCGCGTGGGTAAAGGTTGTTTTTTTGTTTAGCATCTGCGCAAAGCTGGCAGTAAAAGCCACGCATACAAGGCATGCCGATAGAAGAAAAGGCTTATTCAATTTCATTGCATAAATTTATGTAGAAATAAATAAACCGGAGTGGCTAAAAATTAACCACTAACCATTACACATTACCCATTATAGTTTCATGCCACTAAAACATTATCCATTATCAATTAAAAAATTATCCATTACCCGTTATTCATTAGTCATTAAAAAATTATCCATTAAGCATCGTTCATTATCCATTATCCTATTATCCATCATCTGCCTTTCCTGCAACACCCACCAGCATCCCGATAAAAAGATATTTCACTACAACGAACAGACAGGCATCGCTTCCCTGGACCCCGCCTTTGCAAAGAACCAGTCCATCATGTGGGCCATCCATCAACTATACAATACATTGATAGAGGTAGATGAAAACATGCATTTAAAGCCATCACTCGCCAAAAGCTGGGATGTATCCGCAGATAATATCACCTTCACGTTTCACCTGCGTACCGATGTTTATTTTCAGGATGATGAGGCTTTTATAAACGGTAAAGGAAGGTTGTTAAAAGCTAGCGATGTAGTGTACAGTTTTAACAGGATTGTTGATAAGGATGTTGCTAGTCCGGGTGCGTGGATATTTAATAGTAGGGTAGATACTATCCACGCTTTCACCGCCATAAACGACTCCACCTTTCAACTAAAATTAGCCCGTCCTTTTCAGCCAATACTCGGCATTTTAAGCATGCAGTATTGCTCCATCGTTCCTGCGGAAGCAGTCAATAAATACGGTAACGATTTTCGCCGGCATCCCGTTGGTACCGGGCCCTTTGCCATGGTAGCCTGGGAAGAAGGACAGGCATTGGTAATGAAAAAATACAATCATTATTTTGAAAAAGATAGCGCTGGAAATGGGTTGCCATATTTAGATGGCATCAAAGTTTCCTTCTTCACCAGCAAGGCAACCGAATTCCTCGAATTTCAGCAAAATCGGCTGGATTTTATAAACGATATCGAAGCATCTTTTAAAGATGAGATATTAACTAAAACTGGCAACTTAAAAAGGCAATGGGAGGGCAAATTGCTGCTGCAAAAGCATCCTTATCTTAACACAGAATATTTAGGTATTTTGGTAGATGGAGAAAACGAGCTGGTAAAAAAATCGCCGCTACGTTTGCAGAAAATAAGGCAGGCCATCAACTACGGCTTCGATAGAAAAAAGATGATGCTCTACCTCCGTAACTCCATTGGCACGGCTGCCGAAAGTGGTTTTGTACCCGCCGGCCTACCCAGTTACGACACCACAAAAGTGAAAGGCTACCATTACGATATCAACAAAGCGAAGCAGTTGCTGGCCGAAGCCGGTTACCCCAACGGCAACAATTTACCGGCCATTAAATTACTAACCATCCCCGTGTATGCAGACCTCGCCAGCTACATCGCCAACGAGCTGCAACAGGTAGGTATAACGGTACATGTAGAAGCCATACAAAAAAGTTTATTGCTGGAACAAACGGCCAAATCGCAGGCATTATTTTTTAGGGCCAGTTGGATTGCCGATTACCCCGATGCCGAAAATTACCTAAGTGTTTTTTACGGAAAAAACCCAGCGCCACCAAACTATACGCGCTTTAAAAACGCAACTTATGATGTGCTTTACGATAAAGCAATGGCAGAAAAAACCGATTCATTAAGGTACATCCTCTATCAACAAATGGACCAGCTAATAATAGACAATGCGCCAGTAGTGCCGCTTTGGTACGATATGGCCATCCACCTCGTACATACCAACATCATCAACTTCACCCCAACTGGCCTAAATTTATTGGAGCTGCGAAGGGTAGATATCCTAAAAAAATAAGGGCAAAAATTGTCATTTTTGCCCTCGTTATTAAACTGTCTGTTTCAATTTATCTTTAAAAACTTTCTGAAATTTTTCCACCTTAGGCCTCACCACCATTTGGCAATAAGGGTTGCCACCGTTAAGGTTAAAATAGTTATCGTGGTAATCTTCCGCAGCGTAAAATTTCACCAGCGGCTCCAGCGTTGTAACAATTGGGCTGCTCCATGCACCACTATTATCAAGCTCCGCAATCTGCTTTTCAACAATCGCTTTCTGCTCCGGCGAACGGTAAAAAACTACGCTGCGGTACTGGGTACCTACATCGCCGCCTTGCCTGTTAAGCGTTGTAGGGTCATGCACTTTCCAAAACACTTCCATCAAATCTTCAAAGCTAATTTTAGTCGGGTCGTATTCAATATTTAAACATTCCGCATGGCCTGTATTGCCAGTGCAAACCTGCTTGTACGTAGGGTTATCTACCTGCCCGCCACTGTAGCCGCTGGCAACCTTTTCCACGCCTTCCAACTGTTGAAACACCGCTTCCGTACACCAAAAACAACCCGTACCCAAAGTAGCCGTTTCCAATGTTTTATTAATATCACTCATATTATTTGTTTAAATTTTCGGTTGCTATAATTGCGCTTACCAATGTAAAAATAGCAAGCATCATTTAAATAACAATTTTATGTGAAGAAGGTTTACAGCAAAGTTTTTGGGCACCCCTGCGGCCGGGCTTTTCACTGCAATCTTTTTTTGCGGGCGGCCCGACAAAAAAAGGATTTCCGTTTCAATCCCTGGTGCTTCGGTTCGAGGTGTATTCTTTCATTCAAACAGTATTAAGCCTCAATAATCAATATTCAATGCCGTTAAGTTACGCGGTTTTGCACCAAAGGGGCCAAGCGCCCCTTTCCTTTGGAGAGGTGGGGGTGAAGTAAAGAACCGAACAATCCTTAACTCAACGGCATTGAATCTACTGGCGCGGCACTCTGTCTACTGGCGGAGAACTCCGTCCTGTTGCCCTACCTTACTAACCCCGCTGACTCCTGTTGCCCTACGTTACTTTTCTTTCGGGCTAGCTTACCTTCCGCAATAATTTACTCCGGCCTGCGCCAGGTTGCGCTTGTTATAAATCTTTTTAGCAAAAAGCTTCAAAAACAATAAAAATCAAACTTTGCCTGAACATAATGCATCGAAATTCATTGTAGTACCTTTGCCACAACATAAAATAAAATTTAAAAAAGGGTCATCGAATGAAATTTTTTCCAGAATCTGCTTTAGTACAATTAGAATATGAAAAGGTAAAGACGTTACTCGCTGAGTATTGCCGCACCGAATATGCAAAAGCAAAAGCAAACGGCCTGCGCATTCATACAAAAAAAGACTTTATAGAAACCGAGCTGCGGCAAGGGTACGAATACAAGCTCATCACACAAACCGGCCAATATTTCCCCAACGATTTTGTATTAAATATCAGCAGGGAATTAAAGCTGCTTTCCATACCCGGCGCAGTGCTTACCGGCGAACAATTTTTGTTTATAAGGAAACTGGTAGAAAATACCGGCAACATTTTTCGTTGGTTCGATAATGAAAGAAGGCTGGCTTACCCGGCCCTGACAAAAATAGTGCAGGATACTTACTATGAGAAAATGATCATTGAAATGATTGATGATATCCTCGACGAGTCCGGCAACGTAAAAGACAAGGCCAGCGAAGAACTGGCAAAAATAAGGATGAGCCTTTACCGCAAAAGGAACGAGCTGCGCAAGGTGTTCGACCGCCTTGTAGGCAAATTAAATAAGCAAGGCTACCTGGCAGATATTGAAGAAAGTTTTATGAACGGCAGAAGGGTACTTGCTGTATTTGCAGAACAAAAGCGTATGATAAAAGGTGTGCTGCATGGCGAAAGCGACAGCCGCCGTACCACCTTTATAGAGCCCGAAGAAACAACAGAACTTAACAATGATATTTTTTCGCTGGAGCATGAAGAGAGCAGGGAAGTGTATAAAATTTTACGGAAGCTTACGCAGCAGTTAAGCGTATATGCGCCCCTGCTTAAAACCTACCACGATACTGCAGGCGAGTTTGATTTTGTTAATGCCAAAGCCAAGTGGGCCATTGCCACCGGCGGCAACTTTCCGCAAATATTTGATAAGGCGCACGTGAACCTTATCAATGCGTATCATCCTTTGTTGCTGCTATACAACCAAAAAAGCAACAAGCCAACCATACCGGTAAACATCACCCTAAATGAAAAGAACAGGATTTTAGTAATCAGTGGCCCCAATGCAGGCGGAAAGACTGTTACTTTAAAAACGGTAGGGCTACTGCAATTGATGATGCAGAGCGGTTTGTTAGTGCCCGTACATCCGGATAGCGAAATGGGCATCTTCAAACAAATAATGATACATATCGGCGACACGCAAAGCCTTGAGTTTGAATTGAGCACCTATTCATCCCATCTAAAAAACATGAAGCATTTTATGGAAAATGCCAATGGAAAAACCTTGTTTTTTATAGATGAGCTAGGCAGCGGAAGCGACCCAAATTTAGGCGGCGCATTTGCAGAGGTAATAATGGAAGAGCTGGCACACAAGCATAGCTTCGGCATTGTAACAACCCATTACCTCAACCTTAAAGTAATGGCCAACAAAGTGCCCGGCATCATTAACGGCGCCATGCAGTTTGATGAAAAGAATTTATTGCCGATGTACAAGCTGATTTCTGGAAAGCCAGGCAGCAGTTATACTTTTTCCATAGCAGAGCGCATTGGGCTTGATAAAAAACTAATTGAAAAAGCCCGCACTTTAGTTGATGAAGACCATTTTACTTTAGATAAATTATTGAACCGCACCGAGCAGGATTTACAGCGCATAGACATTGAGAAACAAGAGTTGCAAAAACTACTAAAAGAAAATGAACGGCTTAAAAAAGAGATGCAGCAAGTGCTGGATAAAGAAAAGCATAACCAGGAAATGGAACGGTTAAAGCACCAGAACAAGTTATCTGAACACAACCTACAGTACCTAAAAGACATGGAGCGAAAACTAAAATCGATGGTGGTAGAATGGCGCAAATCGGATGATAAAGACAAGGTGATTAAAATGATACACGCATTATTGTTTAACCAAAAGGAAAAATTAACCGGCGAAAATAACCAGCACAATGGAAAAGAAAGGTTTATAGAAGTAGCCGGCGACATACAGGTTGGCGATAAAGTAAGGATGAAACAAAACCGGCAATTAGGGATTGTAAAAGAATTACGTGGTAAAAAAGTAGTGCTGCAAGTAGGCGTAGTGCCCATTACAGTTGATTTAAAAGATGTAGTGCTAGTTAAAGATAAAGATGCGGAGCAGGTAAATGCCGGCTAATTTTTGGTAGCAGGAACAATTATGGTTTTTGTTGTTCGGGATGAAAACAGTCCCGCTAAATATTTTGATTTGCAGAAGTGCCGGGCAATCAAATTTACAACTTACCTCCTAGTTCGGAGGATATGGTATTACTCCAAGTGCCCTTAACCAAACAAAATTGAATTTTTTTTAACAAAATAAAAAGGCTTGACCAACTAAACAGTATGAAAAACCCCACCAAAATTTTATGGATACTTCTATTTTGTATTTATTCTTCTGCAACACTGGCGCAGACAAAAATTATTGAGGCCATTAAAAATAGTAAGGCCTATGTGCTTTTGCAGGATAATTCTATAGCACCTGAAATGAAAATAGACCGTAAATGGAATGGAAATTTTTGTACCACTACCATTTACAATAAAAGTAAAAAGGATTTCCGGTTAAAAGAAGTGATGCTATTGCAGGCTGGGAGATTATTTAAAGGCAATACTTCTTTTTATGCAGAAGGTTTTCAAATGCTTAGTCAATACCGGGGCACATTGGCGGCGCCACTATTGGTTGGCGGTTATGATGATAACAAGCATTATAGGTTAGCGCAACCTGAAGGATATAAAGCTGTTTATAATATGCTTATACTTCATAACGAGGATGGTAACGAAACGCTGATGGGTTTTAATTCTTCCTTTAGATTTACAGGTAAATTTTACCTGTCTGCTGATACCATTAAAGTAGTGATGGACATGGAGAATGTTTTATTGAAAGCTGGTGCTTTCATTAAACTGGAAGAATTTTCATTAATACCCGGCAGAAATGTTAATCAGCTTACCGCCGCATTTGCAAAGCGTATCAATTATTTTCATCCCCGTTTACAAAGTAAGGGCATACCTGCCGGCTGGTGTTCCTGGTATTGTTTTGGGCCCGAAGTAACGGCAAAAAATATCAGCGATAATCTTGCTTACATCAAAAAAAATATTCCGCAATTAAAATACATTCAATTGGATGATGGCTACCAGCCCCATATGGGCGACTGGCTGGAAACCAGCAACACATTTGGTAGTAACATCAAAACAACTTTAAAAGAAATTAAGAAGGCCGGTTTTGAGCCTGCCATCTGGGTAGCGCCTTTTATCTGCGATAGCAATTCAAGTATCTATAAAGAGCATCCCGATTGGCTGGTAAAAAATGTCGCCGGCAAGCCATTGCAAAGTGATAAGGTAACTTTTGGTGGCTGGCGGTTGGCACCCTGGTTTGTATTGGATGCTACCAACCCTGCGGTGCAGCAACACCTTACCCATGTATTTAAAACCATGTCAACAAAATGGGGCTGTACTTATTTTAAATTGGATGCCAATTATTGGGGAGCCATACAAAGCGGTGTTTATTACGATAAAAATGCTACCAGGATAACCGCCTACCGCAGTGGTATGAAAGCGATTTTAAAAGGTGCAGGCAATGCTTTTATTTTAGGTTGTAATCATCCTTTGTGGCCATCGCTTGGTTTGATTAATGGCTCCAGAAGTTCAAATGACATCAGTCGTGACTGGGATTCTTTTCTTAAAACCGGGGATGAAAACCTTTTACGTAGCTGGCAAAACGGAAAGCTGTGGTGGAATGATCCTGATTGTGTTTTACTTACCGGTACACTCCCGGAAAATGAATTTATGTATCACGCATCGTTACTGTTTTCTACAGGAGGACTGGTACTAAGCGGTGATGACCTTACAACAATTACTAAAGAGCACCTGGCAATATTGAAAAAAATGGTGCCACCAAAAGGTATCACTGCATTGTTCAATACTACCCTTGATATTGGTTGGATGAAAGCCCCGGGTGCAACCTACCTGGTTCTTTTAAACAAGGATGATCAGCCAAAAAAAATCAGTGTCCCTTTATCAAAATCTTACCAGGTAACAAACTATTGGACCGGTGAGAAATTGGGTAATCATTCAAAAGTATTCAATGGTGAGTTACCGGCGCATAGTGGCAGGGTTTATCAATTGAAATCATTATAATTAATTGAATTAGGTAGATACTTCGCAAATACTTGTGGCAAAACCAAAATAGTTAGTAATTTTAACTAAATAAATTAGTTATGTTTACAGGTGTTACTATTAAAGAGTTTAAAAATCATTTCAAAACAAATGAAGATTGTATGTCCTTTTTAGTGGATGAAAAATGGAAAACGGGTTCAAGTGTTCCCGATGCGGACATACAAAATTTAATAAAGGAAGTCAATGGTTTTATAAACGTTGCCGCAGCTGTAGTTATGATGAATCAGGCACTGCAAATACTTTATTTCATCGCTGTAAAGTCAATTTTCTGACGGCTTTTGAAATAGCTTTTAGGATTGGTGGAAAAAAAAAGGGATGTCTACCTGTGAGTTATTGAAGGAATTTGGGTGCCAGCAAAAAATCGCGTGGTTATTAAAAGCAAAACTACAACGGGCAATGAAAAGTAGTGAACAATTCGAGTTGACGGGATGTGTGGAGCTTGATGAATTTATGATCAGGGGCTTTGAAGCGCAAGCCCCAGGACGTTCTCATGGCAATAAATCATTGGTAGTACTTGCCGTTGAACGAGTCACAGATAAAAAGGGAAAGCAAACAATCGGATGGGCTTATGCCAGATTGATAGCGCGTCAGCTGAAAACCTAAAACCATTTTTGATGCACCTATTGGCAAAAAGGCATCTATAAAAACTGACGGCTGGAGAGGCTGCCTTCCTTTAAAAAAGCAATGGGACATAAGCCAGGAATTAAGTGAAAAGAGAGAGAATTTTAAGCAGCTTCATACACACATCATGAATCTAATAGGATGGCTAAGAGGGATACATCACAAATGTTCTGCAGAAAGATTACAGGACTATTTGAATGAATATCATTTTAGATTTAACCGACGAAATTTCATGAAATCCACATGGGAAAAATTAATGCAAAAAGCAATAAAATGCAAACCTTATCCGTACGCTAAAATTGAAGTTTGCGAATTATCTACCTAATCCAAATAAAGTATTTAAAAATTTCTTCCGGGCAACGTTTCCTACCGAACCAGCGTATTAGCCAGGGAGGTTACGTATTATGGAGCAATAACAATTTACTACTGCCGTAAATGTGCCGTATATTGAGTACATATAGTTACGAGGCTGCAGGGTTTAGGCGCAGGAATGAGGCGTTGGTTTTGTGTTTTGGGCTGCCTATACCTGTGCTGTTACTGCTGTTGCGTAAGGATAAATGCTATAAAAAATAGCACTATCAACCGACTAAAATCCTATATGTAATTTTTATGGGCTACAGGCATTTGTTTTACTGTAATGTTTATTTATTTTGATAGAGGGTTCTTCTTTTTCATTTTGGAAAATTCGAGGAGAGTGCAGCGTCTGTTTTTACGCTTGCCCAGCTTCTGCCGGTCTTTTTTTATAGGTAGTATACATCCAGCATGCTGGTTAAATGAATGCCTACTAAAGTTACACCTGTTGAAAATGCTTTTTTACCGCAATTTTTTTGCAGGGCAGTTAAAAAAAATTGTGCTATCAATATTCACCTTACCTGGGTGCGGATCGCATGCTCATCCTCACCATAAAAATAATCCTGCGCTGTTTCGCTACCTGGATTCAATAGCTGCCTTCATTTAATATGGGTTTTGCAATATTGGGGCAGACGAACAAAGTATTGTACATTTGGTTTTTAAAAAAAGGCATTTGTTGTTGGTTGGTCTGACGTTCGATGAATGCCCCAACATCGCAAAGCCTTTAACGTTGTATGCAACCTTAATGCAACGCTTCGTTCAAATCAATTGTCAAACAAAAAAAGCTTTTTATGAAAAAAATATTAATCGGCTTATGGTTCTCCCTATTTTTTTTAAGTTGCCACAAGGACAACGGCATTGCTGACCAGAAAGGTTGTGACATTAACCAAGCGTACATCAACAATGCGAAAAAAGTAACAATTGCAGACGGAGTTTGGGGAACAGTTTCTGATGTCGAAGGAGATTGCATGCCGACAGTTCCTGCCTGCAATTCATGTTGCCGCAATTGTCCAGTTCAAAGGACTGTGAAAATTTTTCAATACACATTAGTAACTGACGGCGTAACGACCGACCCATA
>JANXVN010000274.1 GCA_025351645.1 Ferruginibacter sp. | reverse complement strand
GCATGATTTTAAGGTGGAAAATGAATATTTACAATACAATGGGCAGGATATTAAAGCCTTGATTGATAAATACGGCACACCGTTAAAACTTACCTATTTACCTAAAATAGGGATGCAGATAAATAAGGCAAAAGATATGTTTGAAAAGGCTTTCAAAAAACATAAGTATGAAGGCAAGTATAATTATTGTTACTGTACAAAAAGTTCTCATTTTTCATTTATTGTAGAAGAGGCGCTTAAAAATGATATTCACCTGGAAACATCTTTTGCTTATGATATTGAGATAGTAAATAAATTATACGAAAAGAAAAAAATTACTAAAGACACTTACATTATCTGCAATGGCTATAAACAAAAAACATATACCAGCCGTATTTCCCGTTTGTTAAATACTGGCTTTAAAAATGTTATTCCCATCCTTGATAATAAAGATGAACTAAAAGCTTATAAGTACGTAAAAGTGCCTTTTAAAGTAGGCATTAGGGTAGCAGCGGAAGAAGAGCCAAACTTTCCCTTTTATACTTCCCGCCTGGGTATGAGGGCTAAGGATATACTGGAATTTTATGTAGATGAAATTGAGGGCATGGAGCATAAGTTTCAATTAAAAATGCTGCATATTTTTTTAAATAAAGGCATTAAAGATGATATTTATTATTGGAGTGAATTAAATAAAGTAATCAACCTTTATTGCCAGTTAAAAAAAATTTGCCCGGAGCTGGATTCTATAAATATTGGAGGCGGTTTCCCCATCAAGCATTCCCTTGGTTTTGAATACGATTATCAATTTATGATAAACGAGATTGTAAGGAATATTAAAGTGGCTTGCAAAAGAAACAATGTGCAAATGCCAAATATCTTTACTGAATTCGGTAGCTATACAGTAGGCGAAAGTATGGCGCATATTTACAGCGTAATAGGCGAAAAGATGCAGAACGACCGTGAAATTTGGTACATGATTGATAGTTCATTTATTACCACTCTGCCGGATACTTGGGGCATTGGCGAAAAGTTTTTGATGCTGCCGATAAATAAATGGAAAGATGAATACCAGCGGGTAACATTAGGCGGCATTACTTGTGATAGCCATGATTATTATGATAGTGAAGAACATATCAACGAAGTATTTTTGCCAAAGCTAACGGCGGGCGGCGAGCCTTTGTACGTAGGCTTTTTTCACACAGGTGCCTACCAGGATCAAATAAGCGGGTATGGTGGCATTAAGCATTGCTTGATACCTTCGCCCCAGCATGTAATTATTGGGCACGATAAGAATGGTAAGCTGGTTGATTGGGTGTATGCTAAAGAGCAATCTTACCAGAGCATGTTGAAAATATTAGGCTATATGTAAAATGAGATTATAAAAAAATAATAAGTGGCTTTTATGGCCACTTTTTTTATGTGCCTTAGGCAAACGGATTGAGTATATAATTTTTACAACGCATCATAATCTTAATTATTATGCTTCAACTTATACTTCTTATTAACTTTAGGGTTATTAAAATAGTCATCTAATTCCTTGCTGCTGGTATTGTCTTCTGCTATAGGTATATCTATCAACTGGATTTGGCTTTGTTTCAACTCTTCTTTTAGCTTTCGGGTTTTATCTAAAATATTTGGGTCCCTATCACCAACTAACTGATTATCAGCGATCAAATACTCCAGCCTTTTAATACTGCTGCGTATTAAGGTAGCTGTATTTTGGTCTGAGCTGCTAGTGGGTGCAGAAGCCTCCTTCACGGGCAATAATGCTACCCCAACGCTGGGCAATATCTTTCCGGTGGTTTGTTGGTCGGAATTAGGCAATGATGAAAATACCGTGCCCCCCATTGCGGTTGATGCAGATACCATATCGAAACTGGTACGGGTACCTTTTACTTTTCTTATTTTTTTATCTACAATCCTAAAACTGCTTTTTAATTGCAGGATATACTTTTCAATCTCAGATTTTAGCCTGCTAAATTCTTTTGTTTGTTGGGGGTAATTAATGCTTTCTTTTACTATTATATTTACAAGGGCTGTATCGCGGCTATTAAATTTATTGGTACCAATAAAATATATTTCCAGCTTTTTAACTTTGTCTTTATCAGTCTCTTTAATAAAATCAAATGGGGCGTACCAGGTAAAATCATCATCGCATTTAGTAACAGGCGTGCTAGATTTAATGGGGTAATTACTAAAAAATGTAATTTCTTGAATAGGGAAATTTCCATTATCGCACTGTAATTTAAAGCTCACGGTATCCCCCTCTTCAATAAATAAAGTACTGGTAACTGTGGGCTTTACTTTGGAAGGAATAATTTCTGTATTATAAAAAAGCAAGATAAAATTAGTATCAACACGTTCCTCCGGTTTATCTAGGTTTTGAACGCTTAACGATACTTTATATTCAAAATCATATTTTAGCCTGCCACTTAAAAAAAAGGATTTCTCTGCTTTAAAAGTTAGTTCGCCATTGTCTTTATTTATTTTTAAGCCTACGGGAGAATTTTTTAAGAACCAGTAATATTTCGCTACATCTTTATTTATTAACAAAGGGTACTTCAGCGTTGAATCTACATGAAGGTTAAAAAATGGATTTAAATTTTTTATCCGCAAAGTAGAATCTACAGGAACCGGCGTACCAATAAGCGTATCGTGTTTTACCTGCGAAAAAAGTATTGTAGGTAATAGTAAAAAAACAAATGGAATTAAAATCTTTTTTATAAACATATCTGATTGTTAAGAATTATACTTGTGAAGTTAAAACATAAAAAATAAAGCCATCCCACATTATAAAAAAAGGCTACCCCAATATTAATAGGATAGCCTCATTTAACCAAAACCAACTGTATGTTTTTATAAAATTACTGTATGGTAATTTCTTTACTGTCTTGTTTAGTTTCTTCTTTTTTAGGAAGGTCAATCTTTAAGATACCGTTTTCATATTTTGCACCAATGTTAGCCGCATCAATCTTTTCATCTATTGTAAAACTTCTTTTAAATCCTTTCTGGCTAAATTCTTTACGGATATTTTTTGAATTTTCATCCCTTGCTTCTTCAGTTTTTGTTGCACTAATGGTAAGCAATGTGCCATCTAACTTTACAATAAAATCTGTTTTTTCTAAGCCCGGTGCAGCAACGTCCAAGTGATAACCAGTACCACTTTCGGATATATTTACCGGAGGAAAGCCCAACACATCTTCTCTAAATGTCTTGCCAAAAGAAGCAGGGATCTCATTAAAAAGGTCTTTCATTAAGCCGTCGAAATTTTTTGTCTGGTTGTTTAATTTTACGAATGTCATAGCCATATAATTTATTTTTTTGAAATTTTGTTTTCATAATTTATTAAACAAAATATATTCCAATGCAATATTTGAGTAAAATTGTCCGCTAATAATAAATTTATACGACATATTGACTACATTAAATGCACCTTAATGACATTATGTCTTAATATAGCAAAATCCATTCAAACCATATTGATACTTTTCGATGTTATATCAAACTAACTCTGTAAATTTGCAACTTAAATTATAAAAATATGTATCCCCAAGAGATAGTAATACCAATGAAGGAAGAGCTTACTGAAAATGGCTTTACCGAAATGTTGACTGCAACTGAAGTCGACACTAAATTAGCTGGGCAGGGAACTACCCTAGTAGTTATCAATTCTGTTTGTGGCTGTAGCGCTGGTACAGCCAGGCCAGGAGTTTTAATGGCTGTACACAATACCACCAAAAAACCTGATAATTTGACTACCAGTTTTGCCGGTTTTGACATTGATGCTGTAAAAAAGATAAGGGAACATTTATTGCCTTACCCTCCATCTTCACCAGCTATTGCGCTGTTTAAAAATGGTGAATTAGTTCATTTTATTGAAAGGCACAACATTGAAGGCAGAAGCGCACAAATGATTGCTGAAAACCTCATTGGTGCATTCGACCAATATTGCAACTAAAAAGTCGTATATTTTAAGCGTCCCGGGACCTTGGTCCCGGGATTTTTGTTGGCTCACATTTTACATTGAAGCAAATAATAATTGAATATCTTGCAGCCCTTAATTTAATAAAGCATGTATCCCAATTTATATTACGTTTTTAAAGACTGGTTTGGAGTAGAGTGGAAGGCACTTAATATACTAAACACTTTTGGGTTAATGGTAGCATTGGGCTTTGTATCGGCGGCAATTGTATTATCCAGCGAACTAAAACGTAAGGAAAAACAAGGCTTATTATTGCCAAGAGAAGAAGCAATTACGGTTGGGCAGCCAGCATCTTTTTTAGATTTGTTTGTAAACTTTGTAACAGGTTTTGTTTTTGGCTATAAATTGTTTGGCTTAATGCTAGATAAGCCTGTAGAAGTTAGCCCGCAGGCTTATATTTTTTCAAGGGAAGGTAATTTGCTTGCAGGCATAATAGTAGGCGCCATATTGATTGGACTAAAATGGTGGGAAAAAAACAAACAAAAATTAAAAGAGCCAGAACAGCGCCGGGTAAGGATTTGGCCGCACGACAGGGTAGGAGACATCATTATTTTAGGATTGATATTTGGCATTTTAGGCGCCAAATTATTTGATGCCATGGAAAACTTGGATGAGCTTATCAGTGACCCAATAGGCACCTTATTTTCTGGCGGTGGCTTAACTTTTTATGGCGGCTTAATTTTGGCGGCCATTGCAATTTGCTGGTACGCCTATAGAAAAGGCATTAAATTAGTTCACCTGGTAGATGCTGCAGCGCCTGCCTTAATGATTGCTTATGCCGTAGGCCGCATTGGCTGCCAGGTAGCCGGCGATGGCGATTGGGGCATTTACAACAGTGCTTATACAAGCGATGCATACGGCAAGGTAACAGAAGCAAAGCCGGGCGAGTTTGAACAACAACTGGAAAAATATTCAACCTATCATTTAGAAAGAAGGATTTTAGATAGTGGCAACGTGTACACTTATATACCTGCTGCACGTACGTTCCCCAGCTTAAAGGAAGTGCCGCATGTTGCCGTAAAAGGCCCATCATTTTTACCAAAATGGATGATTGCCTACAGCTACCCGATGAATGTAAATAAAGATGGCAAAAAAATACCAGGCTGTACAGATGAACATTGCCGTGTGCTGCCGCAGCCAGTTTTTCCAACCGCATTTTACGAAACCATTATTTGTACATTATTATTCCTAATGCTTTGGGCTTACCGTAAAAGGATTAGGGTACCCGGCATTATGTTTGGCATTTACCTTATAATGAATGGCATAGAACGTTTTTTTATAGAAAAAATAAGGGTCAATTACTTATACAATGTAATGGGAATGCGGTTAAGCCAGGCAGAGATCATAGCGTTTTTCTTAGTACTTGCTGGCATATTATTAATTGTTTTCTCAAAAATAAAGTACACCAAAACCTCCGATTAATTTTCAATATTTTTTACTTGGGCGCCCCTGCGGCCGGGCTATACACTGCAATCTTTTTTTGCGGCGGCCGACAAAAAAAGGATTTCCGTTGCTATCCCTGGCGCTTCAATCCAAGTAGTGTTATTTAACTTAAAAACAATAAATTCATCATTGCCTCCAGTTTTTTATACTGATAATTTTAACCATTTTATTTAATGCAGCCAACTGAAATCTTTATCAGAAGGGGCAAACCCTATTTCTTTCTTGAGAAGTTGGTGGCGAGCTAATAGAACGGAGCAACAAATAGATAAATGGAATTTTATTTCAAAAAGTAGGTATGCTTGCCTACAAAACACAAACAAAGGCCGCTCAAAACTTTTTGTACAAGGAAGGACAAAACTCTGCTGCCCAAATCTCCTTGGTAAGGACAAAAATTATAAATTTTTATTGCTATATAACCTACCAGTTATCATAATTAACTACCGTTTGTGTATTCGCATGTTCCTTGCAATGCAAAGTACCTACTTTTGTTATGTACACAACAAAACAAAGTACAGCATAACCATGAAATATTTATTCAACCTACTAACTGCTTTAAGCATTACAACCGTAAGCCTTGCCCAAACAACTGGCAAAATAACAGGTTCGGTTAAAGATGCCACTAACCAGCAAATTTTAAACGCAACTATTTCCTTATTAAAAAATACAGATAGTAGCATTTTAAAAACTGTTGTTGCCAATCAACAAGGCGTTTATACAATAGAAAACATAAAGAAAGGCGGTTACCTGGTAGCAGCAAGTTCTGCTGGGCATAAAACTGTTTACAGCAAATTAGTTACAATTTCTGCTGCCGTGCCATCCGTATCGCTACCCGTTTTGCAGTTAGAAACAATAAATAAAGATTTAAAAGAAGTAACTGTTACTTCTAAAAAACTTTTTATAGAAAGAAAGATAGATAAAACGGTTATTAATGTAGATGCGTCTGTAACCAATGCCGGCACTACCGCCATGGATGTTTTGGAAAAAAGCCCCGGCGTAACAGTGGATAAAGATGGCAACATTAGCCTAAAGGGAAAACAAGGCGTAATGGTGATGCTGGATGGCAAACCATCTTATTTAACCGGTGCTGATTTGGCAAATTTATTACGGAGCATGTCATCCGCTAACCTGGAACAGATTGAAATTATGACCAACCCTTCTGCAAAATATGATGCGGCTGGCAATTCGGGCATTATCAACATCCGCACAAAAAAGAACAAGCAAAAAGGCTTTAACGGCAACGCTAGCCTTGCATACGGGCAAGGCGTGTACGGCACTACTAACAACAGCCTCAACCTTAATTACCGCAATGGCAAGTTTAATGTGTTCAGCACCCTAAGCGTAAACCACCGTAATAGTTACCAGCAGCTTGATATTAACCGAATTTACCACAACGAAGCCCAAACAGTAACTGCCATCTTTACCCAAAATGGCCGGATGCTACGCAGCAACAGCAACAATAGCTTAAAGGTTGGCGCTGATTATTATGCCACTAAAAAAACAACCATCGGCATTGTGCTTACAGGTTTTAGCAATGATAAAAATAATACCAGCCTAAATACCAGCTACCTTAAAAATGCCAGCAATATGTTAGATTCAATTGCTGTATCTACCACATCAGAAAAAGGTACCTGGAAAAATGACGGCGCAAACATAAACCTTCGCCACCAGTTTGATAGCACCGGTAGAGAACTGACCATGGATGCGGATTATGTACGGTACAATTCATCTAACAACCAGCCATTTAATAATGTTACCTATTTACCTAACGGAAACATCAGCAGCAGCAATTTGCTGATAGGAGAGCTGCCCTCCACCATCAATATTTATTCTGCCAAAGCAGATTATACGCATCCTTTAAAAAGCGGCTTAAAAATTGAAACCGGTGTTAAGACGAGTTTTGTAAATACCGATAATACAGCAGGTTATTTTAATGTGGTCAACAATGTAAAAGTGCCGGACTATGAAAAAACAAACCGGTTTAAGTATAAAGAAAACATTAACGCCGCCTATTTAAATGCCAGTAAAGAAATTAAGAAATGGGGCTTTCAGGCAGGGCTGCGGTTAGAAAATACCAACTACTCCGGCAACCAGTTTGGTAACCCGCAAAAACCGGATAGCAGTTTTAAGAAAAGTTATGTTGGCCTGTTCCCCACCATGTTTGTAAGTTATAAGCCCAGCGATAAAAACCAGCTAAGCTTTTCTTATGGCAGAAGGATAAACCGCCCTGCGTATGAAGACCTAAACCCTTTTATGTTTTACTTAGATAAATATACCTACGGCGAAGGAAACCCATTTTTGCGCCCAAGCTATGCAAATGTGCTGGAAGTTTCGCACACCTACAACGAATGGCTTACTACAACAATTAACTACTCGCATACAAAAGATTTGTTCAATGAAATGTTTGAACAGCGCGGCTTTGCTACGGTAATTAAACAAGGCAATTTTGCCAGTGCAGATAATGCAAGCCTATCTATAAGCGCACAAAAACCTGTAACAAAAATATGGACAGCCATTATTTATGCAGAAGCCAATTATAACGAATATAGAGGGTTGACATACGGTAGCAGCAATAAAAAAACGGGTTCTAATTATCTGATAAATATCACCAACCAATTTAAGTTCAACAAGGGCTGGAGTGCAGAGCTGTCGGGCTTTTACCGTACTAAAGGAATTGAAGGGCAAATATCTATCAACCCATTAAGCCAAATAAATGCTGGCGTGCAAAAAGAAATATTGAAAAAGAAGGGCACGTTAAAATTAAACATCAGGGATGCATTTTTTAGCATGGTACAAAACGGAAAGGTAGACCTTATAAACACCGACGCTACCTTTCACCAGTACAGCGATAGCAGGGTGCTTACACTCGGGTTTGCTTATCGTTTTGGGAAGCCAATCAACGGTATGCAAAAAAGAAAAAGCGGGGGTGCAGGCGATGAGCAAAACAGGGTAAAGGGCGCCAACTAAAAACCATATAACCTTAAATGAAGCAGCTCCATTTTGTTGGGCTGCTTTTTTTGTTGGCCGGTAAGGCGGTGAGACGGTAAGATTTTTTACTATCGTTGTTTATTGTTTGTTTTACCCGCATTGCCTTTCTTAAAAAAACGCTTTACCGCCTTACCGGCTAAAAAAGCCTCCCTGCCCCTCCAAGGAAGATTCTTAGCGCATGCAGCCATAACAAATTTGTTAAAACGAATAGTGGCTTCCAAATTTTAAACTCACAGTACATATAAAAAAACGCCTTTCCGCCTTCCCGGCTAAAAAAGCCTCCCTGCCCTCCCTCCAAGGAAGATTCTTAGCACATGCATCCATAACAATTTGTTTAAACGAAAAGTGGCTTCCAAATTTTAAACTTACTGTACTTATAAAAAAACGCCTTTCCGCCTTCCCGGCAAAAGTATTTAATGCCTTTGTGCAGCAATAAAAAATACCATAATTTTACATTCTCAAACTTCATCGCCAATTATAAATTTACCATTATGCCATCATTTGATTTTGCCAGTAAAGTTGACCTGCAGACTTTGGACAACGCCATCAATATTGTAAGCAAAGAAATAAAGAACCGCTTCGATTTTAAAGGCAGCCATGTTGTAATTGAGCTTAACAAAAAAGATTTTAAGCTAAACCTGGAAGCAGATAGTGAAATGAAGCTGACGCAGATAATTGATGTGTTGATCAGCAGGAGCATGAAGCAAGGATTAGCGTCAGAAGTGTACGACCTAAGCAAAGAACCGCACCAAAGCGGCAAAGTAGTAAAACAGGAAGTACCAGTAAGGAACGGCATAAAGCAGGAAGATGCAAAGAAAATAGTGAAGCTGATAAAAGATAGCGGGTTAAAAGTACAGGCAGCCATTATGGATGATATCATCCGTATTACCGGTAAAAAGATAGATGATTTGCAAGATGTTATCCAGGCTTCTAAATCGTGGGATGTGGGCATTGCATTGCAACAGACAAATATGAAGGCTTAGGAAGCTTTTTTGATTATTGTTTTTGGTTTTTTGTTGATCAAAACAACAATCTGTTATTTGTTTGTGGGCTTATGAAGTTTTTAAAGTTTTAGAAAACATTACTTTCAAATACTTTACCAGCTGCTATCATTTTATTAACAATTTGCATTACTTTTGCATTCTCTAAAAATCGTATGGCAAAATCCATACACAAACTTTTACAATTATGAAAAAAGATTTGCATCCCAAAAATTACCGTTTCGTTGTTTTCAAAGACATGAGCAATGGTACTACCTTCTTAAGCCGTTCTACTGCTAATTCTGGCGAAATGATCAAGCACGAAGATGGCAACGAGTATCCTGTAATTAAGTTGGAAATTTCAAATACATCTCACCCGTTCTACACTGGTAAAAATGTATTGGTTGATACTGCAGGCCGTATCGATAAATTTAAAAAACGTTACGAAAAGAAAGCAAACTAGTATTAATTGCTGTTTTGTTTTTACAATATATTAAAGTCCCTTCGGTTTTCCGGAGGGATTTTTATTTTAACCTGATAAAGTTTGTGCATTTACTTTTTTGGTTTGTAATTTAGCCCCAATGAATATTATTTTAGATGACAGCCTTGCCAAAGAACAGTTGTATCCGTTTACAGCAACAAGGCATGTGGCAGATATCCGCATCGGCATTTTAACCATCCGTGAAAAATGGGCCTTGCTGGATGCTAATAATTTTATTTACGAAGATGAAGGCGCCATCACAATACCCGCTACTATCATCCCCACAACAACCAATGTACACGCCATCTTTACCGCCTTAGCAACAGGGAAAGAAGTAAAAAATGAGGAAGAAATAAAGTTTATCTTACAGCCCTGGAATATATTTCAACTAAACGGATGGGCTTTACAAAAAGATTTTGAACTGATAACAGCAGGCAGGAAGTCCGAGCCGATATCTACCACCAATAAAACTATTTCTCCCGAAAATATTTTTTTAGAAGAAGGCGCCATCGTAGAACATAGCATCATCAATGCTAGCACCGGCCCTGTGTACATAGGCAAAAATGCCGAAGTAATGGAAGGCTGCATGGTACGTGGCCCGTTTGCCTTGTGCGAAAACGCTACTTTAAAAATGGGCAGCAAAATATATGGCGCCACCACGATCGGCCCAAATTGTACCGCCGCTGGCGAGATAAAAAATTCAATCTTATTCGCCAACAGCAACAAAGGCCACGATGGTTATTTGGGCGATAGTGTAATAGGCGAGTGGTGCAACCTCGGTGCTGGCACCACTAATTCCAACTTAAAAAATAATGCCGGCAATGTTACTGTGTGGAGCAATAAAACTAAATCATACATACCAGCAGGCTTAAAATGCGGGCTGCTTATGGGCGATTATAGCCGTGCCGCTATCAACACGTCTTTTAACACAGGCACGGTAGTAGGCGTTTGCTGCAATATTTTCGGCGAAAGCTTTCCACCAAAACTAGTAACGGATTTTACCTGGGGCAAAGAAAAATATATATTTGAAAAAGCCCTAAAGGACATCGATAATTGGAAGCAATTAAAAGGCAGCAATATTTCATCCACAGAAAAGGAAATTTTAAAAGAACTTTACAACCAATAAAACAATCAACAAAAATGAGAAAACAAATAGCAGCCGCTAACTGGAAAATGAACCTTACACTTGCAAAGGGAGAAGAACTGGTAGATCAATTATTAGATGCTACTACTGGCCTTACCGAAAATCAGGAAGCCGTATTCGCAGTACCTTTTCCTTACCTCGTAAATATTAAAAACAAGCTGGCCGGCAAAAGCAATGTTTTTGTAGCAGCCCAAAATTGTTATAACAAAGTATCTGGCGCCTACACCGGCGAAGTAAGTGCAGAAATATTAAAAAGTATTGGCACAGACTACGTAGTAATTGGCCATAGCGAACGCAGGGAATATTTTAACGAAAGCAACCAAATGCTGGCTGAAAAAATAAACATCTGCCTGGAGTATAAATTAAAGCCCATTTTTTGTTGTGGCGAAGCATTGGAAATAAGGGAAGCAGACACACAGAATAGTTATGTAGAAAATCAAATTAAAGAAAGCCTTTTTCATTTATCGGCAGAGCAAATAACTGGCTTTGTAATAGCCTACGAACCAATCTGGGCCATCGGTACAGGCAAAACAGCAACAAGCGCACAAGCACAAGAAATACAAGCTTACATACGCGTTGTACTAGCATCTAAATACGGAAAAGAAATAGCAGACAGCATCTCCATTTTATACGGAGGAAGCGTAAAAGCGGCCAATGCAAAAGAAATTTTCAGCCAGCCTGATGTTGATGGAGGATTGGTTGGAGGAGCATCTTTAATGGCCACAGAATTTGCGGCCATTATAAAGAGCTTAAAATAGTTGGAGTAAGTAAAAGCCTAGCCTACATAAGGTCTAACGCTTTTGCCATAAAAGTAAAATTAAAAGGCAGTACAAGGCTGGCATAACCACCAGCGTACATATAAGCTACAACAAGGGTTACAATTGATATTAAAAATAAAACCCAGTAAAGAGCGGTAAATTGTTTGGTATTGTCCATCGATAAATAATTTTGACAAAAATAAGGTAAAAACGAACATGGTTGTTTTTACAGATACTTCAATTTTTTTTTTGAAGAAGATATTCCCAAATAATTACCGCTCATTTATGTAATTTTTTTTGTTGCCCGGGCCAATACAGCCTTCCTGCCTTCCAAAGGAGGGTTCTGGACTCTGCGAATTTATAATAGCTCTAAGAATCAGCTTGCTCTAAGAACCCTCCTTTGGAAGGCAGGGAGGCTGCTTCTATTTCCGTATATCATTTTTTATTGTGTATTTTTTACATTGTGAAACAAAGGCTTTATATTGCTGCCTCATAACATGCTTGACACAATGACCCTTAACTTTTACATTCGCTTTTATACCCGCTTTGGACAAATTTTGTATGTATCCGGCAACTGTGCTGCACTCGGCAATGATGATGTTGCAAAGGCGGTACCATTACAATATTTAAATGAGCAGTTTTGCCACACTACTGTAGATATACCTGCAGCAGAAACCGCTGGAAGTATTGGATACCACTATATTTTAAAAGATGCCAATGGCGATGAGATTATTGAATGGAAGGATAATAAGCAAATAGATTTTACAGAAAAGAATATCGCCAATATTACGCTGATAGATACCTGGAACCATGCCGGCACTGTAGAAAATGCATTTTATACAAAGCCTTTTAAAGAAGTGCTATTAAAGGCTAAGCCAATTATAGCAGCTGTAAAAGCCACTATAGTACCTACACACGAGTTTAAAGTAAAGTGCCCGTTGCTTAAAGAAAACGAAGTGGTGTGCCTAACCGGCAACGGAAGCTTTTTAGGCAACTGGAATACGGCAACACCTATATTGCTTGTAAAAAAAGATGATTGGTGGTGCATAAGCCTTACCCTTGCCAATGGTGGTTTTAACGTGGTTTATAAGTACGGTATTTATAACATTGCACAAAAATCTTTTGTTCGTTTTGAGGCTCTCGAAAACCGCAGCTTCTTCGCAGAAAACGGCAGCAAAGGGAAATTAACTATTTTACATGATGGTTTCCTGCGCACCAATTCAACCAATTGGAAAGGCGCTGGAATAGCTATCCCAGTGTTTAGCCTGCGCAGCGAAAACAGCTTTGGTACCGGCGAGTTTACCGATATAAAATTGCTGGTAGACTGGGCAAAACAAACCGGTTTAAAGCTGATACAATTGTTGCCCATTAATGATACAACCGCTACGCACACCTGGATGGATTCTTATCCATATGCAGCCGTTTCAGCATTCGGCCTTCACCCTTTATTTTTAAATATTGAAAAGGTTGCCGGCAGTAAAAACGCTGCTATCATAACACCATTAAAGGAAATACAAAAAATATTAAACGCCTTGCCAGATGTAGATTACGAACAGGTAATCCAACATAAGTTTGCAGCCATCTCAAAATTATACCAGCAGCAAAAAAAAGAGTTTTTAAATGACATAAAATATTTCGAGTTCTTCGATTTAAACCGTCACTGGCTGGTACCTTATGCCGCTTTTTGTTACTTAAGGGATGTTAATAAAACAGCCGATTATAGCCAATGGGCAACTAACAGCATATATGGTGAAACGGCTGTTCAGGAGCTTGCATCGCCTACCCAGCCTCATTATGATGGTATAGCCTTGCATTATTTTATTCAATATCACTTGCATTTACAGTTAAAGTCAGCCACGTTGTATGCGCATAAAAATGGTATTGTTTTAAAAGGTGACCTGCCCATTGGTATTTACCGGTATAGCTGCGATGCATGGATGGCGCCAGAGTTATACAACATGGATGCCCAGGCAGGCGCACCGCCAGATGACTTTGCAATAAAAGGCCAAAACTGGGGCTTTCCGACATACAATTGGAAGAAGATGCAGGAAGATGGCTTTGCCTGGTGGCGCCAGCGTTTTGAGCAAATGAGCGAGTATTTTGATGTGTTCCGCATAGACCATATACTTGGCTTTTTTCGCATTTGGAGTATTCCATTAGATGCTGTTGAAGGCATCCTTGGCCACTTTGTACCAGCCATTCCCGTACACATAAATGAACTCTTCCAAAACAATATTTCCTTCCAATTCTACAGGTATTGCAAGCCTTACATCACGGACCGAATATTATACGAAGAGTTGGGCAGCGAAGTAGATTATGTAAAAGAAAAATTCC
>JANXVN010000201.1 GCA_025351645.1 Ferruginibacter sp. | reverse complement strand
AATCGGGCTGGTAGTTTGCAAAGTTCCAGGAGAGGGAATCGCCACGCATATCTATCTTATCGAACACAGGCGGCATAACAATATCCATACCGCAGCAACTATGCATTAAACCTATGCCAGATAAGGCGCTTAGGTGATACTGCGCATGAAAGTTTCGGGCAACTGTTGGGCCATAACTCAGGTAAGCATTGTGCTGGTCTTGCCAAACACCTTTGCCGCAGGGCACAACAGACTGGCCGCTGCATGCACCGCAAGTTATGGAGTTACCGATAAATTCTATTTTGCGGATAGGCTTAGCTGGTAGTGGTAAAAGTGTGGCACATTTTAAGCCAACAAATTCCAGGTAGCCAATGTTGGACTCTGTGTTTTTGCAGATTACTACAGCATGGTCGGCATCTTTTAAATTTTGTGCAATAATAATGTGGTTATCTTTTTCTTTGGTTTGTATCCTTACCGGCTTGCCATCAATTACTATCTCTAAATAGTTATGGTTTTTGCCCTACAGTTCCTGGTCGGTTATCAGCAGCTCGCAATACGTGCCTTTAAATTTTGCGGTGATGTAAACGCCGGAGCTCCAGAACCTGGGCTTCTTTGCATTGCTAAAATCAATATGGCCTACGTACTGAAAATTTTGGTTATCGGCTGCAAAGAACGGAAGGCTATCTACAGGTAAATTAAGCTTTGCGGTTGCCTGATTGCTTATTGCAAAAACGATAACAGCGGCAATAAATAGGCTGCATATTTTCATTGATAAATTTAAGCGATGGTTAATTGATATGGTCAAGAGCAGTTGTCCTATTGATGATTTCAATACAGGCGCGGGAGTTATGGTAAGGGCATTTCCATATACCCGCCTTATCTTGCCCAGCCATGATGGATCCATCTGCATTACGCCCCCACAGCCATTCCCCATAGGTTGCATCTTTAATGAATGTTTTGATATAAGCCCATGCCTGCATTGAATTTTCAAGGTATTTTTTATTGCCGGTAATTTGCCAGTTACTAAAAAAACCTACCATTGCTTCGGCTTGTACCCACCAGTGTTTTTCCTTTATAAGATGCTGGTCTTCTGGTTCATATTCATACCATAAGCTCCCATCTTTATCAATGCCTTCCATAGCAGTGGCAGCAATTTTTATGGCCATACCTTTTGTTTCTTTTAAAAGATGCGGATCATTTATAACTTGTGCAGCTTCTATTAATAACCAGGCGGCTTCTATATCATGCCCATAAGAAATTAGGCTTGAACGGCTGGCCCATCTTTCATCAAAAAAAAGATTGAGGTGCCAGGTTTGTCGATCAATTATGTGTTGCGTAAAATTATTAAGCAATCTTACAAGCTGCTCCTTTAAATGTGCATCGGGCCAAATTTTATACAATGCTGTGTACGCTTCCAGCACATGCAGGTGCGTATTCATCGTCTTTTTTTCGTTGGCGTCTTTATCGCTCAACCGCAGGTCGGCTAGGGGTTGCCAATTATTTGTAAAGGCTTCCAGGTAACCTGTATTTACTTCATCAAAACTATATTTTTCTATGGTGTTGTATAATTCAATGGCGGTAGCTTTTGCTGTTTCACTACCACTTGCTTCGTAATAAGCGCTACAGCCGTACACCGCAAAAGCCAATGCATAAATTTGTTTTTTTGTATCCAACGGTTGCCCGCTGGAAGTTACCGACCAGTAAACGCCGCCATAGTCCTTATCCATAAAAAACTCTTTTATATAATTAAAAGCTATAACCGCCATTTCAAAATGAGCAGGGTTGCCCGTTAATTTATATGCGGCAGAAAAAGCCCAGAGGATGCGGCTGTTTAGCACAGACCCTTTTGGCGCTTGTGCATCTGGGACATTATGCTCATCAATTTTTCCAACAAAACCTCCATTTAAAACATCTTTAGTATTCTCCATCCAATAAGCGAGGATAGCAGCTAACTCTTGCGTGGCCTCAGTTTGGTAGCCAATTAATAAAGTGGCAATATCGTTGCTTACCACCGTTGTTACTGAATTATCCATCTTTATCTATTTAACCAGCACTTCTTGCAATTGTTGATCCGCATTTTTTAAATAAGCATTGTTGCTATCGATAAGGGTATTAATTTTTTGTACAGATGCCGCAGAAGTAAATCCATCAGCAGGCGTATTTTTTACATAGTCAACCAATTGATTAACAGAAGAAGTTACCACATGCATCCTGCTATCGGATGAAGCATAATAAATAAATATTGTGCCATCTTCATCAGCAACCCAACCATTACAAAATACAACATTGCTTACATCGCCGGTACGTTCTTCGCCTTCTGGTGCTAAAAAGTAACCCCCTGGTTTATAAATCACTTTAGTTATATCTTCCAGGCTGGTCATAAATAAATATAACGTGTACCGAAGGCCGGCCGCTGTATTCCTTACACCGTGCGCCATGTGCAGCCAGCCTTCGGTTGTTTTTATCGGTGCCGGGCCAAGCCCCATCTTCATTTCAAAAATGGTATGGTATATCCTTTGGTCAATTACTTCTTCCTTTTCAATTACCGCATTGGTAATATCTTTCGCCAGCCCAAAGCCAATGCCGCCACCTTTGCCAGGCTCTATAAAGCTATCCTGCGGCCTGGTGTAAAATGCGTACTGCCCATCTACAAATTCTGGGTGCAGCACAACGTTTCTTTGCTGCGCAGAGGGTGTTTTTAAATCGGGCAGCCGTTCCCATTTTAGCAGGTCTTTTGTACGTGCCATGCCGCATTGCGCAATGGCAGAAGTATGGTCGCCGCCAGCCGCTGCGGGGTCTTTTCTTTCTGTACAAAAAAGGCCATACACCCATCCATCTTCATGAGCTATCAGGCGCATGTCGTATATGTTGGTATCGGGTATGCTTGTTTCCGGCATCAACACCGGATACTCCCAAAAACTAAAATTATCAATACCGTTATCGCTTTCGGCAATGGCAAAAAAAGATTTCCTGTCTGCACCTTCAACCCTTGCTGCCAGTACGTATTTACCTTTCCACTTAATAGCACCGGCATTAAAAACGGCGTTTATCCCAAACCGCTCCATCAGTAGTGGGTTAGTATTTTCATTAAGGCCGTACCGCCAGCTTATGGGTGCATGCGCAGCAGTAAGCACCGCATTTTGGTAACGGTTAAAAATACCATTGCCCGGAGTTATTTTTTTATTTTGCGTTGAAAGCAAATTTTGGTGGCCCTGTTTAAGTTGGCGCAGCCTTTCATTAAATTGTTGATGCATATTACAGCTAATTAAATAGATATGGATTAGTTAAAATGATTTATTGATGACTATAAAAACGTTGAAAGATATTTAAAATAAACGCCTGTTAAAATATGTTACCTGCTGTATAAATGTTGGCGCTTTGCTTTCTTTTCAAATAGTATTTTATCAAGCATAAAAAAGGTTTTGAAATCAGGTTCTGATACCTGCCCTTTGTAAGGTACGTAATAATGCATGTGCCCATTCTGTTGCTGGCCTGCATTACGCCACAGCAATACATACAAAGGCAAATGGCGCTGCATGGCTGGCCATAATGTTTTTGTCCACCATTCAGCATAAGGGATGGCTTCATACCCAGTTTCGCCCAACGCCATAATTTTGTGGTGTTCCATGGCAACAGCATCCGCAATGCCCAATAAATTATCTACAGATTTTATAAAAGAATTATCTTTAGCAGGGTCATTATACTGGTAGGCATCAAAGCTTACAATATCTGCAAAATCATCTCCCGGGTACCTTTCCATAAAAGCTTCTTTTGTTTTGCAATCGCCTGCGGTGTTGTAAACATACAGCAGGTTATGTACTTGCTTTGTATCTTTTAAATAAAGGATGGTATACTTCCAAAGCTGTATAAATTCAGTAGCAGTACAGGTATTTTGCGTCCACCAAAACCAGTTGCCTGTAAGCTCGTGGAAAGGCCTGAACAAAATAGGGATCAGCTCGCCTTTTGGGCCTTTGAGTGACAATGCGTAAGCGGCTACTTTATCCAGCCACTCTGTATATTTTTTATTAGCATTGCCACCGGGTAAAGCTGCCGCCGCGCCGCCATGTGTGGTATCCCAGGCGGTTTTGCCGGTAAGCGGATTATCCAGGTGCCAGCTCAACGTAATTACACCGCCGCGCTTGTAGCCCTCCTCAATATAATGGCGCATTTTATCAAAGGGAACACCATCAATATTAAGCAAGCCGCCATTTTTTTCAATGCCCGAAAAATCCCACCCATACACTGCGGGGTAATCGCCCACCACTTCTTTTACATCGCTCCGGCCATCTTCATATTTCCAGCCAACACCATAAGCCAGGTCATCCTGGTGGCCAAACAATACGCCCTTGCCATATTGTTTATGTAAATTTTTTAGTAGTTGCTGCGTTTCTTTAGTGGCATTTTTATCAGCGGTTTGGGCTTTAGCAAATTCTGATAAAAACATGCATAGCACTGCAATGGATAATAAAATATTTTTTTTCAACAAGTAATATTTTTAAGATGATTTTTTACAAAAAACGGGCTGACGACTAGCTAATAAATATAATTTTCAACGTTATCAAAATTAATTAGATAGCTTATCACTTTACTAATACTATCTTATCATATCATTGATATATTAGGATTACGTTTTTTACCAAAATGGGTAACCGACTACCATTTTAATTATAATTAAAAAGTAATCCATCAAATTATTTATGGTACTTTTTTATATTATTATTTGTATTTTCACACTACTAATTGCCATCACTAACTTAAACATACCATAAGGATGCTTAAAAATATAGTAAGGGAAATAACGCCTTTAACGCAAAATGATTGCTTTACAATTTTTAGCAGGGTAAAAAAAGAGTTTAATTTCCCCTTGCATTATCATGAAGAATTTGAGCTTAATTTTATACTTAATGCTAAAGACGCCAAACGGATTGTAGGCGACCATGTGGACCTGATAGATGACATTGAATTAGTATTGATAGGCCCTAACCTATCGCACGCCTGGTTTACCAACCAATGTAAAAGCGAAGAAATAAAAGAGATTACCATCCAGTTTCACAAAGACCTTTTTGATGAAAAAATGCTTCGCCGTAACCAGCTCAGCTTTATCCGCCAAATGTTCGACCTGGCTGCAAAAGGCATTTTATTTTCCAAAGAAACAGCCCAGGCAATTTATCCCCGCATCATTTCGCTGCACCAAAAAAGCGGCTTCGATTCTGTAATGTCGCTCATTAATATATTGCACGACCTTTCAACTTCCCGCAATATCCGCACCTTGTCTGAAACAACTTTTAATAACGAATTTCAATTCAATTTCAATAGCCGCCGCATAGAAAAAGCTTTTGAATACATGAATAAAAATTACGACAAACAGGTAACCTTAGGCGATATTGCAAAGCTGGTTAATATGACGGAAGTTTCTTTCAGCCGCTTCATAAAAAAACGCACTGGTATTACTTTTATTGATAGCCTTAATGAAATACGGCTTGGGCACGCCTCCCGTATTTTAATCGATACCACCAATTCTATTGCGGAAGTTTCTTACAGTTGCGGCTTCAATAATATCTCAAATTTTAACCGATTATTTAAAAAGAAAAAAAGCTGTACACCTAAAGAGTTCAGAGAAAATTTTTCAGGTACCAGGACTTTCTTTTAGGGCTTCATTAACTATACTATTTCGGTGCTATAATTTTTTTGTCCTGGCCAATACAACAGCTATGGCGGACATTGTTGTGTCACTCACTTGTACAAAAATAGCTTTATTCAGCACCTCCCCAACTTGCTACCATTGTACAGAATCGTAGAGTTCAACGTATAACTGCGTTATTATGTAACAATATTTCTATGCCTTAGGAAACAGCCAAACATTCATCAAAAAATAAATTTGGATAAACTAAGTTTATTAGTATATTTGTACTAATCAAATTAGTTGTTATGTCACAAGCAGGACAAAATTTAAAATACCTCCGCAAATTACGGGGCTGGACACAAGAAGAGTTTGCAGTAAAGCTCGGCATCAAACGCTCGCTCATTGGCGCTTATGAAGAGGAACGTGCGGACCCACGCATTGAAGTATTAGAAATAGTGGGCGACATCTTTAAGCTAAGCCTTGATGATTTATTGTTAAAAGACCTGAGTAATACAGGCAGCAACTATTTAGCCAAGCGAAGACAGCAAAAAATGATGATGGCCGAAAGGAACCTTATACATTTTGTGCCTGTAAAGGCTGCGGCAGGTTATTTAGCTGGCTATGCCGATAGCGAATTTATTGATGAGCTCAATACATTTACATTGCCAATGTTAGCCGGCGGCAATTACCGGGCCTTCGAAATTATTGGGGATAGCATGATGCCAACACCAAGCGGCAGCATTATTGTAGGCGAAAAAATAGATAGCACAGATGATGTGAAGAATGAGCAGGCCTATATAATTGTAAGCCGCAACGAAGGGATTGTATATAAAAGGATAATAAAGAACAATAAGGCAAAAAATAAATTAACGCTTGTAAGCGATAACCCCCAATACCAGCCGTACCAGGTAAATACAGAAGATGTGGTAGAATTGTGGAAGGCGCAAATGGTAATAAGCAAAGTAAGCATGCAGCAACGATGGGATATGAACTCCCTGGCAAGTATGGTAAATAATTTGCAGACACAGGTAAGCACTTTAAAGAAAAAACTGAATTAAGCACAGCTATTTTTTCATTTTAAAAGATTAGTATGGCTTTATCTCAAATTTAAAGGCCACTAAGCTGCCAATACATTTTATTATAGATATATTTTAAATTATCCTGAATGGAAAAGCTGGTTATTGAAAACAGCATAATTATTAATGCAGTTGCACCTAAAATTTGGGATTTTCTAGTAAACCCTGAGCAAACTAAAAAATATATGTTTGGCTGCAAAACTGTGTCTGATTGGAAAGTTGGGAGCCTACTGCTTTGAAACGCCCTTAATGAAGGAAAAGAAACGACTTTTGTAAAAGGTATCCTCACTGCTATAGTACCAAATAATCTTTTAACATATACGGTGATAGATCCCAATGCGTCCATGCCGGACATCCCTGAAAATTATTTAAATGTAACTTATAGGTTATGGGCTGAAAATGGCGTAACTAAATTAACTGTTACGCAAGATGGTTTTGAAAGTGCAGGAGAGGGGCAAAAAAGATACCAGGAGGTGTACAATAATGGAGAAGGCTGGAACCAAATTTTGGTACAAATAAAAGAATTGGTTGAAAGCACGTAGGTTATTAATTTTTTTATACCTGTTACAAGCACCATAAATTGCTATTATCATTTTAAAGTGTAAAGAAAGTGAATAAAAGGTAGGGCTAGATTTAATAAAATAACAATAAAAAATATAAGTTGCAATACTTTTTATTGTTGTTTCTAGAAATAACCAATTAGAAAATTAAATTTTGCAATTGGTGTCAATTGCAAGGTTAGCGTACAACTTATAACATTTTAAAATACCAATAAAAGTAATTACTCATAATTTAAAAATTCAGATACATCACATAAACATTTAAAAACAAACAATTATGATCAAGCTACAAATCATCGGCAACCTGGGTAAAGATTGCATTGTAAAAGAAGTAAACGGACAAAATGTAATCAATTTTAGTGTAGTGCATTCAGAGCGTTACAAAGATAAGCAGGGTAATCAAAAAGAAAGGGCTACATGGGTAGAATGTGCTTACTGGACTGATAAGACCGGCGTAGTGCCTTATCTTACAAAAGGTAAAACAGTTTATGCAGAAGGCTACCCTGAAGTAGACGCTTACAACAATAAAGAAAACCAGCCAGCAGCAACCTTGAGGATGAGGGTTTTAAATATCCAGCTAGTAGGTGGTGTTGGTGAAGGGCAGCAAAGCCAAAACAGTGGAAGCAGCAGCAACTATAATGCTGCTCCATCATCGTCATCTAATTCTTCTTCGCCAAGTACGGCAATGGCAACAGCTAGTGTAGCCTCGGATGCTTCTGATGACCTTCCTTTTTAAAACATTAATACTACTTTATATTTTTTAGCAACGCAATTGTGCGTTGCTTTTTTTTGGCTACAGCTAGAACGGTAATGGCTTTCATTTAACTAGCGATTTAATAATTTTTATTCTCTTGATAGGTATTAATTATTTGATCATTTTGGTTCATTACGCAAGGAGCACATTGTAATGCCGTTACGTTAAGGGTTATTGCTTTTTATATTTTACACATGCCTTTCGACAATGGAGATATTCCTTGTCCTTCAGAACTAGACCCACCTTACTTAATTGCATTGAATTATGATGGGTATTTGTTTTATACAACAATGCCCCGAAAAACCGAGGCATTGTTGTATATCATTTTAGAAATATTTAATACTTATCAGGATTTCTTAATCGGCTTTTTTTAGCGCCATAAGCAAAGTAAATAACTAACCCAATAATCAACCATATTATCAAACGCAGCCAGTTTTCAAGCCCTAAACCAAATATCATCGCACCGCAAACAAGTATACCCAAAATTGGAACTATTGGCACAAATGGAGTTTTAAATTGGCGGGGTAAATCGGGGTCAGTTTTTCTTAAAATAATAACTGCACCGCATACCAGCATAAAAGCAAATAAAGTTCCGATACTTGTCATATTACCCACTACGTCACCTGGCACAAATGCGGCAAATAAGCCTACCAGAACTAAAATTATCAGGTTTGCCTTGTAGGGAGTTTTATATTTAGGATGTATTGCACTAAAAGATTCTGGCAGTAGCCCATCCTTGCTCATTGAATAAAATACACGGCTTTGCCCAAGCAGCATTACTAGTATTACTGAAGAAAAACCGGCTAAAATAGCAACTGTAACCAATTTGGCTAACCAGGCATATCCCGGCATAAAGCTATTTATAGCAGCTACAACTGATGCTTCTTTACCATTTGTCCTAAAAAATTCAACTGGCGCAAGGCCAGTAAGTACGTGAGCAAATAAAATGTATAACACCGTGCAAATTGCAAGTGAGCCTAATATTCCAATAGGCATAGCAGTCTTAGGATTTTTAGTTTCTTGTGCTGCAGTACTTACTGCATCAAAACCTATGAATGCAAAAAATACAGTACCGGCTGCAGCTAAAATACCCATTAAGCCACCAAAATGATGATTGGCGCCCATATGGTCTGTATAAGTTGATGAGGCAGGGATGTATGGCATATGATTAGCAGGATTTACAAATTTCCAGCCCAGGATAATTATCATGATAACGATTACCACTTTTGTGATTACAATTATGCCGTTTACAAAGGCAGACTCTTGTGTTCCCTTAATTAATAATAAGCTTAACAATGCAACAATCCCAAATGCCGGAATATTTGCCATCCCACTATGAATTATCCCGGCTGCATCTGGAATAGAATGTTCAAAAGGAGAATGGCACCATTCATAAGGTATAGGGTTCATATGAAATACTTGCACCAGTAAATTATTAAGGTATTCACTCCATGCTATGCCAACTGTTGCAGCGCCAACTGCGTATTCCAAAACAAGGTCCCAGCCAATTATCCATGCCATTAATTCTCCCATAGTAGCATAGGTATAAGTATATGCACTACCCGAAATTGGAATAGAAGACGAAAGTTCTGCATAACATAGTCCTGCAAGGGCACAGCCAACTGCAGCTAATATAAAACCTATCGTTACAGAAGGGCCGGCATTTTCAGCAGCAGCCATTGCTGTCCTTACAAATAAGCCTGCACCAATAATAGCACCAATGCCTAATGCAACTAAAGAGCCTGCACTCAATGTCCGCTTCATCCCTTTTCCCGCATCAGCAGATTCTGCCATTAAAGAATCAATTGGCTTCTTTATAAATAAACTCATAGAAATTAATAATTTAATAGATTATGAACTAGCAAAATAAACAAAAAAGTTTGTATACTACCATCTTGCTGCAATTTTAGTGAGGGCTTGCCCATAACAAGCTTTAAACACTATATTGCAAACTAATAGTTATATATGGATGTATCAACTTCTACCCCTTCAAAACCTAATAGGCTTACGCTATATATT
>JANXVN010000186.1 GCA_025351645.1 Ferruginibacter sp. | reverse complement strand
CCATCATTATTAAGGTCTGCATAACAGGCGCCATTTGAAAATCCTTTTTCTGCAAATCCCCAGTCATCAGACCTATTTGTAAATGTGAGGTCGTTATTATTTTCAAAAAGGTAATTTTGAAGCGGCACAATTGCTAGTTCTTTTATAGCTTTCAATTTATCAGTACGTTTTGCATCCTGCCTGCCCATGGGGCTTTGCAGCCTTGTTTGGTAATTAATATAATCCAGGTCGCCAAGGTCTCTGTAAAAACCATTGGTTACCATTAAATCTTTATCTCCATCATTATCATAATCTGCCCATAGAGCGCTCCAGCTCCAGTCTGTGCTGCTTACGCCTGCTAAAAAACTAATATCGCTAAAAGTACCATTGCCATTATTTAGCTGCAAAGCGTTCCTGGTATACTGTGGTTCGTATCCTTTAAATAACGACAGTTGAAACTTATCATAACTCGCAGGCGGTATGATCATCTTTTTGCGGTAGTTGCCTTCGGGCAGCATATCAAGCGTATAAATATCTGGCAGGCCATCATTATTAAAGTCTGCAATATCATTGCCCATGGATGCAAAGCTTGTATGCTTCAGGCACTGCGTTGTTTTATCGCTAAAAGTGCCGTTGCCGTTGTTGATGTATAAAATATCGTTGGTCAAAAAATCGTTGGATACATAAATATCTGGCCAGCCATCTCCGTTAACATCGCTGATGGCGGCGCCCAAACTATACCCTTCAATTGTAATCCCTGCTTCTTTAGATACGTCTGTAAAGGTTTCATTGCCATTGTTGCGGTATAAAATATCGCTGCCGGCCGACTCTCCATTTACCATCCTGTCGTGGATAGAATTAACGCCTGTTACCATTTCATCTGCGGGGTTGGTAATTAAAAAAAGGTCCAGGTCACCATCTTTATCGTAATCAAAAAAAGAGGCATTCATGGTTTGCCTTGTTTCTGCAATGCCATATTTTTTGGCGCTTTCTGTAAAAGTGCCGTTGCCATTGTTGATGTATAACAGGTTGTGCATATCGCCAAATTTTGCGCTGCCGGCAACATTTACGTAAATATCTAAAAAACCATCGCCATTAATATCAACCATTGAAACACCGGTACACCAACGATTGGTAACAAGCCCGGCTTTGGCTGTAATATCTTCAAACTGAAAATTGCCTTTGTTAAGGTAAAGCTTGCCAGATGTTTGGTTGCCGCTGAAATACAGGTCAACCAAACCATCATTGTTGATATCACCCGCAGCAACCCCGGCACCAGTATAAATATTCATGTACTCCAGCACATTATACTTATCATCTTCCACTACCTTATTATTAAAATGTATACCCGTTTGTGAAGAAGGCAGCGACTGGAATAAAGTGAGTTTTTGCTTGCAGGAAATTAAAAAACAACAGCTTGCCATCACCAACAAAATGGATGTAACTATTGGTTTGATATGGGTATTGTTCAATCTCAAAAGCTGATGGTTCTTTTATTGCCTGAATTATTATAAATATCAACCGACTTACTATTTTCCGTAATAATTAACTGCCTGCTTGATTGCGATAAATAAGTATTGCCGTAATAAAACTCTTGCCTGCGCTTTATTCCATTGAGGGCCGTTATGATTGCATAGGCATCATTGGAATTAATTGCAATTACTTTTTGCGGTGCATTATTTAAACGAAACACATGCAGGCTATCTGAATTGCTTCCTATTAAAAATAGCGAAACTCCTTTTGCAGTTACCAGCTCCGATAAGCTTTTGTTATCACCAATCACGTTAATGTCTTTTTTACTGGCAGTAAAATTTCCTTTGCCATTGCCTGTTAAAAGTACGCTGCCCTGCGCATCATATTGCCCCGTTTGTACTTCAGTAGCATACGAGTTGCCTACACATAAAACATCCAGGTTACCATCGCCATTAAAGTCTTTACAAACCATTGCGTAAATGGGTGCAAACTGGGCTGACAAGGGCAGGCTGTGCATAGCAAATTTTCCATTACCAAGGTTTTCAATGTAAGTGCTGGCAAATGTTTCCGCTTTTACCACATAGGCCCCGGAAATTTCTTCTTTAGTAAAAGCCTCTTGAAATGTTACGCCTGCGTACGAAGCATAATCATTAAATCTTCCACGCATGGCGCTCATTTGTTTGTTGATATCATCCCTACCATGTACCATGTATTCCTTGCCATTTTGAAAGTGGCACATGATGGGGTCAAGCCTTCCATTTTTATCATAATCTTTTGCGTAGATACACACGGGCTCTGTGGCGCTTGCCTTGTAAGGCCCGTTAAGCCCGAGGTTACCTATAATGTAATCGATGTCGCCATCATTATCAAAATCGCCGGCCACAATACTGTTCCACCAGCCGCCGGTATTATGCAAGCCTGTTTGGCTTGTTACTTCTTTAAAATTGCCTTTCATATTTTTAAAAAAACGGATGGGCATAAACTCGCCCACTACAATAAGGTCTTGCCAGCCATCATTATCAAAATCTGTAAACAAGGCCGAAGTAACCATGCCTAATGTTGAGGGATTGATGCCTGATTGTTTGGTAACATCTGTGAAAGCAACAGCCCCATTTTTTGAATCGTTGCGCAATAAAAAACTTTCCGGTGGTGCAGGATAATCACCAGGGCTTACTCTTCCGCATACAAAAAGGTCCAGGTCGCCATCATGGTCATAGTCGCAAGCAATAATAGATGAGCCACTTGTATTGATTGCGGGCAGCGCATTTTTAGCCAAACTAAATTTGCCTTTCCCATCATTTAAATACAGGGCATGCCTGTAAACAGTATCGCCATTTTTCTTTGCACAAAGGCCACCATTAACCACATACAAATCATTATCGCCATCATTATCTGCATCAAAAAATAAGGAGCCCATGTTATCAGACAGGTTACTATCAGCCAGTTCATGCTGTGCAAAATGGCCGTTTTTTTGTTGGGTAAAAAGATTGCCTTTTGAGCCTGCCGCACCACCAATAAAAAAATCTTCCAGCCCATCGCCATTAACATCGGCTACGCTTATGCCCGGCCCTTCGTGCGATAGCATGTGTGGCATCAACGGCTGTAATTTAAAATCTACAAACTCATCTTCCTTATGTTTATATTTTACTTGTAATTCATTGCCACAATCCGTAAAAAGCAACTGTGGTTTTACTACAGTTTTAGTACTATCCGGTAAATGGGCATCATTATAAACAAGCGTCATTAATTTATTGAGGGTAATCTTTTTTAGCAGTTGTTGTTTTCCATCAGGCCATATAACTTGTAAGCTATCCACTGGTTTATTTGGAAAGCCGAAATGCAGGTAAGGCTCTACTGTTGAAAGATAGCCACGATAAGGAGAAAAATATTCGTACTGCATGTTAGAGCCTTGCCATGTATACACTTTTGTGCCCAACCCATCACGGTTGCCTTTGGGGCCGTTAAAATTAATACGCAGCCATTTAGCATCCGGATGAATAATGTTAGAACGGTTTTCGTAAACAGATGCGGGCTGATCTATGTTGTTTATTACAAGATCAAGGTCGCCATCATTATCAA
>JANXVN010000021.1 GCA_025351645.1 Ferruginibacter sp. | reverse complement strand
ATAACGATTGAAGAAATACACAGCCATATTTTTGCCTTTGCTATTAGCCACCCTGCTATTGCTTAAAGCCCCTACAAGCATGGCCCAGCCCTATTTTTTCAGGCATTACCAGGTGGAGAACGGGTTATCGAACAACATGGTTTACTGTAGCCTGCAAGATAAGAACGGCTTTTTATGGTTTGGCACCAAAGATGGGCTCAACCGTTTTGATGGCTATCATTTTAAACTGTATAATATTAAAAATGCCGGTAGCACTATGGCGCCAGATGCTATCAGCACCTTATTTATCGATAAGCAAAATACAATGTGGATCGGTTGCCCTAAAGGCTTATATACCTTTGATCCATTGAAGGAATGCCTGGTGCCTTTTATAGATTCGTTACTGGATATCAACAACATACAAACAGATAATAGCGGTCAGCTTTGGTTTATTTCGGGGCTTACTATTTGCCGGTATAATTTTCATACAAAGCAATTACACACCTTTCCTACCCAAAAATATTTTGAGGCAACCTCTCTTTGTCTTTCGCAGGATGGGGATATTTGGGCATCTACAACCAAAGGATTTATAGAAAAGTTTGATAGCATTGCCGGCAACTTTAAAAGCTTTAATGTTTTTGATCATTCGCCCCCGGCTTCTGCCAATTGGATACAAAAAATTTACCCTGCGGGAAAGGGCGGCCTATTTATTGGGACTGCCAGCCAGGGCATAAAACAGTTTGATATACAGCAATCACAATACAAGGATTTACTGATTTTTAATCCGGATAAGACAACCGTTTTTGTGCGTGACATCAGGCAATATTCGGAAGATGAATTTTGGTTTGCTACAGAATCCGGTATTTTTATATTGAATACAAAAACAGAGGAATTCACCAACCTGAAAAAGAAATTCCGTGACCCTTATTCGTTGTCAGACAATGCGGTATATACAGTTTGTAAAGATAAAGAAGGCGGAATGTGGGCTGGCACTTACTTTGGTGGCATTAACTATTACTCCAAACAAAATGCAGTTTTTGAAAAGTACTTTCCAGATAATTCTACCAATGCAATTAGTGGCAGTGCTGTAAGAGAAATTGTTGAAGACCATTTGGGCAATATATGGATAGGCACAGAAGATGCTGGCCTTAATAAATTAACGCCATCAACAGGCGAAATTACCCAATTTAAGCCTACCGGAGAAAGTAGTAGCATTGCCTACACCAACATACACGGGTTAATGGCAGATAGCAATGAATTATGGATTGGCACTTTTGAGCATGGGCTGGATGTAATGGACCTTAGCACCGAAAAAGTAGTAAGGCATTATTCCGCATCGCAAGATGCTACTGCCTTAAAAAGTAACTTTATTGTAAGCATGTTAAAAACAAGCAATGAAGATATTTATGTTGGCACCAGCAACTCGTTGTTTAAATATAACAGGGCAAACAAAAACTTTAGCCCGGTAACAACAATTGCCCCTGGCCTTTTTATAGCCTGCATGCTGGAGGCAAGCGATAAAACAATATGGGTAGGCACACAGCATAAAGGGGTTTATTATTTTAACCCCACCACAAATAAGTATGGCCATTTTGAAAACGAGCCTGCCCATGAAAACAGCCTTTCCACCAACACCATTAACACATTTTTTGAAGATAGCAAACATTCCATTTGGATAGCCACCGATGGTGGTGGGCTTTGTAAATTAAGCAGCGATAAAAAAGTATTTACCAGGTTTAGTACAGCAAATGGGCTACCAAGCAATTTTATTTTTAAAATTTTGGAAGATGAGAAAAAAAGTATGTGGGTAAGCACCTCCCGGGGGCTGGTAAATTTTAACCCGGATAAAGGGGCCGGCTTTACTTATACCAAAGCCAATGGATTACTAAACGACCAGTTTAATTATAACAGTGGCTATAAAAGCGCCGATGGCAAAATGTATTTTGGCAGCATAAAAGGCATGATAACTTTTAACCCTGACAACCTGATACGTTCCAGCAGCATCCCTCCGGTTTTTATAACTGGCTTTCAGGTACAGAACAAAGAGCTGGACATTAATAAAGACAGCGCTGTTTTAAAGCAATCCATAATTTATACTAGCGATATTACGTTGCCGCATGATAAGTCTTCTTTCAGTATCGACTTTGCTGCGCTGAGTTATATATCGCCGGAAATGACCGTGTATAGCTACTTTATGGTAGGGCTGGATAAGGAATGGACAGTAATAAAACCTAACAGAAAAATATATTTTACTAACCTTTCGCCTGGCGAATATACGTTTAAGATAAAGGCTGCTATAAACGGCAACAATAGCAACGAAGAAAAACAATTGACCATTAAAATACTGCCGCCATGGTGGGCTACTATCTGGGCGTACCTTTTTTATGCGGCGGCGTTTATTGGGCTGGCGTACTATTTATTAATCACGTACCATATTATTATAGAAGATAAAAAAGAGAAAGAAATTTACGAAGCAAAAATTGAGTTTTTTACCAACGTAGCCCACGAAATAAGGACGCCGCTTACATTAATAAAAGGCCCTGTAGAAAATTTATTGGAACTGGTAGATGAACTGCCGCAAATTAAAGAAGAGGTGGTAACCATGGAAAGAAATACTAACCGGCTTATAACTTTGATAAACCAAATACTCGATTTTAGGAAGGCAGAAACAAAAGGCTTTAGCATTGATTTTATTAAGGTAAATATTGCCAGCCTATTACAGGAAGCGCATATAAATTTTGCTGCGCTGGCAAAAAAAAGAAAGCTAAAATATTTGCTCCACCTTCCACCAACAGAGATGGTTGTATTGGCAGATGAAGAAGCGCTGACAAAAGTTTTTAGCAACCTGTATAATAATGCTATAAAGTATGCACACAGTAAAGTGGAGATACGCTTGCTGTTGCCCGATGAAGCTAACCCTGGCATAACCATTGAATTTATGAATGACGGGCAAAAAATACCGGCAGAAATGAAGGAGAAGATATTTGAGCCTTTTTACCGGTTAAAAGAATCGCTGAAACAGCAGGGCACCGGCATAGGGCTTGCTTTAGCAAAATCTTTGACGGAATTGCACAATGGAGATTTATACCTGAAAGAGAGTGGCGAAGGCGAGAATATTTTTGTTTTGCACCTACCATTACAACAAGCGCAAGAAGGTATAAAAATTAAGAAAACCAACCGATTGCTTAACACAAAATAATTTTTAAAGTATGCTGCCATTAATTTTATTAGTAGATGATAATGAAGAAATATTGGAATTTCTTGAAAGGATATTGAACACGAAATATACTATCCTTACAGCCACTGGAGGTGCCGATGCCATAAAGATATTAACTGTTGAAGCAGTGCAATTAATTATAAGCGATGTGATGATGCCGGTGATGGATGGCTTTGAATTGTGTAAGATGATAAAGTCGAACGTTGAGTACTCTCACATACCGGTAATATTGCTGACGGCTAGAAATACCATACAGTCTAAAATAGAAGGGCTTGAAATTGGTGCCGACGCGTACATAGAAAAACCTTTTTCTAAAGAGCACCTGCAGGCACAAATAGCCAGCCTGCTTAACAACAGGGAGATGATACGGGAGTACTTCGCCAGCTCGCCGCTGGTGCATATAAAAAGCATGGCACACTCAAAAGCAGATGAACGTTTTTTAGAAACGCTAAACGATACTATTTTTGCCAACATGGAAGATACCAGCCTTGATGTAGAAAAATTGGCTAAGATTATGAACATGAGCCGCATTACTTTGTACCGGAAAATAAAAGCTATTTCTGTATTAACGCCTATTGAGGTAATCAACATTACAAGGCTTAAAAAAGCTGCTGAACTTTTAGCCGCAGGCGACCATAAAATTTATGAAATTGCTTACATGGTGGGCTTTAGCTCGCAAAGTAATTTTGCCAGAAATTTTTTAAAACAATTCAACATTACGCCAACAGACTACATGCATTCTAAAAAGCTTGACGGGAAGAAGATTTTATAAGTTATAATCCTGGGTGCTTCGGTTATTGTAAGTATATGCCGTTAAATTAAGAGGTAGTCGTTTTTTTACCTCATCCCTAGCCCCTCTCCAAAGGAGATGGGAACTGGGCCCTTCGGGGCGAAAACCGCTTAATTTAAGGGCGTTGTATTAGAGATGTAGGAATACGAATACTTTGCGAATTGAAGCGTGAGGGATAGCAACGCAAATCCTTTTTTTGTCGGGCCGCCCGCAAAAAAAGATTGAAGTGAATAGCCCGGCCACTGCTTGCGCAGCTTAGGTGGAACGCCTAAATAAACCGCCTCATTTTTCAGGGGATTTTTTGTTAATAGAGAGGGCTGGGTTACCGCACAATTGTAACCATGCCGTGCATTATTTTTCTTGCATTGCCAGCATTGAGCATCCAGGCGTAACTACCTGTCGGCAGTATTTGCCCTTTGTATTTTCCATCCCACGACACAGCTTTTCCTTTAGCAAAATATACTACCTGCCCGTACCGGTTAAAAACTTGTATGGTCGCAGCTTCGTAAGAATCAAGGAAAGGGATGCGCCAGGTATCGTTAACGCCATCGCCATTTGGAGAGAATGCAGTGGGTATAAAAATATCTTTCAACACGGTTACCATAACTTCGTCTGTTGCCACACAACCCTGTGTGGTGATAGCTTTTACAGTGTACACAGTATTTTGTAAAGGAGATATCCTGGGCGTAAGCACCTGGTTATTATCGATAGCAATGTTGGGCTGCCAGTTGTACGATAAACTATCGCCAACGGAAGTTGCGTTTAACACTATGGCGCCTCCTACTAAAATAAACCTATCTGGCCCGGCATTTATTAATGATTGCGCAAAAACCACAACAGGCTGCTCTGCAAAAGCAACGCAACTATTAAAAGCGGTAAAAGTAAACCGGATAATATGACTGCCAGGCTTAGCGATAACTGGGCTAAACAACCCAATGCTGTTAACCCCATCGCCACTATAAATACCTGTGCCGGCTATGCCATTTAACTCGCCCGCCTGGGTTAATAAAAATGGCGCAACATTTTCGCAAACATTATTTAACTGGGCAAACTGTACCACAGGGCTGGCCTTTAAAGTAATGCTTTGCACTGCTTCATCAACACAGCTTATACCGGAATTGGCTACATATTTTATGGTAACTATTTTGGTGGATGGCGTATAAAAAACAGGATAGTTATGTGTATATTGCTTGCCAAAAAAAGGCAATGAATCTGTTACTTTTATAGAAGGCTGGTTGCCATAATCCCAGTAAATATCCACTTTGGTTAGCGTGCCAAAATTTACAGTAGATTGGCTGTTAAACAAAACAGCTTCGTTGCTGCAAAGCCCTTGCCCATTTTTCAGCAAAAATTTTGCAACGGGCAAAGAACCATTGACGGTAAAGTTTTTTGTGGTATCGCTTACACAGCCATCTTTAGAAGTAATGGTTAGCCTTACCGGATAAGCACCAACCTGGCTATAAGAATGCTGCGGCGTTTGCCGGGCTGATGTATTAGGGCTTAAGCCCGTTGCGTTGGCATCGCCAAAATTCCAGTTATATAAAAATTGAGATTGGCTGCCATCGCTAATTGACGATGTGCTGATGAATGTTGCGAAAGGATCGGCAAGGCAAATACCCGGTAATAAAAAATTAGCCACGGGCAATGGGCTTACGGTTACCTCTTTTATTAAGGGCGCACTTTTACAGCCTTTATCGTTTTGCACCAGTAAGCTTACAGGGTATTTTATGGGGCTGGCAAATACATGTATTGGATTATTTACAGTGGCGGTACTTCCATCGCCAAAACTCCAAAGCCATTGCTGCAAGGGTTGCCCAAACGTGGCGGACTTATCTATAAATGCAATCCCATTTTTTTCACAAGCTGGTGCAGCCACGTCAAACATGGCTACTGGCGTGGCATACACAGCAACGCTAGTTGAATCTACAGTAGCGCAGTCAACAGTATCTGTTACGGTAACATAATATTTGCCGGCATTAGCAACGATTGCATTGTTAATACTGGCAGTACTGGTAGTGGCAGTAAAATTATTTGGCCCGGCCCATTTATACATGCTGCCGCCAGTTGCAGCCAGCACAATAGTATCGCCGCTGCAACTAAGCCCATTATTAGTTACAACAGTAGTTGGATTAGCGTGTACCTGCATAGTAATAATGTTAGAGGCTACCCGGCAGGTAGTAATATTTATATTGATGGATTCTGCCACCAGCATGCGGTAGAGATAAGTACCAAAAACCTTTGGCGGCAACGTATATGCCAGGCTGTTAGCGCCTGCAATATCGCTCCAACTGTTGCCATTGCTGGTACTTAGCTGCCATTGGTAGGCTGCCGAAGCATAACAATTTTCTACCGAAGCCGTTAACTGTAAATTGGTTTTATCGCCTACGCAAATAGAAATACTATTGCCTGCATTGCCTGCAATAGTTGCTACAATAGCTGGGCCGGCAGGCTTAAAAGTAATATCATCCAGCCCAAGGTCGTTACCAACGCCGCCCGGCGAATTGTTGCGCATGCGCAGCACCACTGTAGATACACCTACAGGCGTAGTAAAGTAAAACCCATACTGCGACCATGTTGCAGGGTTTATAATGGGTATGTCGTTGGTATTGTAAGTGGCTAAAACAGTGCCATCAATACGCTCAATAGTGAAAGTTATATTAGGCAAAATGCCCCTTACGCTGCACATATTTATAAGCCATGCGGCAAACTGGTAAGTGGTACCGGCACAAAGCCCATCTATAGCTTGTATGTAAAAATTACTTGGCTGGTTAGATGCGTTGATGAGCATATAATAACCATTGCTATTGCCGGTATGGTCGGTAGCGGTGTGCCAAACCACATCATTAGGCCAGCAGCCGGATGTATAATTCACAATTGAATAGTTGCCATCAGCAGGGCAAGTTTCGGCCTGGTATTGCAAGGCGCTGGTAGTACCGGCAGGCAGGGGCGGGCCAAAATTACTGCCGCTCCCAAAAGTGATATTCACAATTGGATCGCCCAGCGAAGCGCTGCATGTTTGGGCAATTGGCTTTTCAATAAAAAAAACAAATAGGCAAACAAATAGTAAAAAGCATTTTCTGTACGACAAGCAATATGGCATTATTTATAAAAATTAAGCAGGCATAATCAAACTTCGGTGTATAAACATTTACATGGTTGGCTGTTGCTCATAAATAGTCCATTGTTGCATTTTGCTGCCATCATTTTTTGCCAGGGTAATACCTGTATTTTCAGTGCCGTTTTTATCAACCGGCGTAACAAATAAGTCGGTGCCTTTTTGTTTTATGAGGTACACATTTTTTTGCACCAGTATAAAATCGTACTGCTGGCTTGCTTGTGCATTTACCAGCGGCTGCTCTTCTAACACAATACCAGCAGCACTTTCACCAGCTTTAGGCTGAAAGGTCTTGCCGGTAAATAAATTTTTTAACTGGTAGGTATTGCTGTCGATATGCTTAAAATCCCAGGTCATGCATTTCCAGTTAGTGGGCGTATAAGCCACCAGCGGCGTGCCATTTTTGTTGTTGGCATCTTTAATGCGCAGCAACATTCCTGTCTGTACATTTTTAATGGCATAAGTACCATGTATTGTTTGTGCAGCTACGTTGCTACATATCATCACCAGTATGGGCAGCAGTAAAAATCGGCATAACCTTTTCATTGTATCAATTTTAAAAATTGTATAAATAAAGTAACTATAATTATATTTTACTACCCATGCAAATATGGACAATAACTATGCTATACTTTGCAAATAGTTTTTTTTGGGCACCCGGGACGGGCGGGCACTACAATCTTTTTTTTTACGGCGGCCGACAAAAAAGGATTTTCGTTCCTCTCCCCGTCCGAACCGGTTCATCCGGGTGGCCCTGGTGCTTCGGCTTGAAGTGTATTTCCTTTTTTATAAAGTTGGCTTATCGAAGGGTTGAAAGGAGCTTTTCGAGTTGCCGTAACCTGTCAGACGAGGGCGTCAGACTGGTTACTGTACCGAACCTTTTTACGCAGTGCTTCAATTATTTTGGGGCTGCTCAACCTACTTTTTCAAATCCTCAAAAAACGAAAGCTCTTTTTATCAATCATCACTTTATCAATATCGGTATGGGCATTTTTTACAAATTTCACTTTTATAATTGCCGTTCGCCTGGGCGTAGCCACAGTATCAGAAAAATGCGTATGAAAAACATACCACAAATTTTGCTGAGCATCTTTTACAAAATCGCCATGGCCGGTACCGTTTATGCCAATATCTTTTTTACTGATGATAGGATTGCCGGCATATTTTTTCCACGGACCGTAAGGTGTGCTGCTGGTGGCATACCCAACCGCATAATCAGGGTTCCTAAAATCGTTGGCAGTGTAAAAAAGGTAATACAGTTTTTTGTGCTTTATTATGGATGGACCTTCTGTTACTGGCCAATTGGAATTGGCTGTATTTTCCCATGGTTCCGAAGCCGTTATGCATTGTTGTAAAGTTTCGGGCAGTACCGCAGAAAAATCATCTTTCATTTGGGCAACAAAAATTTTATTGCCACCCGTAAGCCTTACATGGTACAAATACTTTTTACCATCATCATCAATAAAAACAAAGGGGTCTATTTGTTTTACGGGGGCTTCCAGGGCTTGCAGTTTTTTTTGTACAAACGGCCCTAACGGGGTTCTACTGGCAGCAATGGCAATATTTTCATCAGCAACATAAGCCATGTAAAAAATATTATTGTAGCCAAATACTTGTGGTGCCCAAAAACCTGTAGTACCAAATACATTTCCTTTTGTAAGCGCAAAGCCTTTATTGATGATGGTATCGAACGTCCAATCCTTTATATTACGGCTGGTGTACACCTTGAAACCATCGCCACTATTGCCTTCTACAGTGCCATATAAATAGTAGGTTGCTTTATTATAAAATATAGTAGGGTCTGCAAAATAAATACTGGTATCATTTATAGCTGCCGTTTGCGCAAAAAGTTGATGGCTGAAATAAGGGCAAATAAAAATAAGAGTCAGAAAAATCCTATTAAAAAAAGTAGGTGGTTGCATAAATATTTTGTGGTATCCTTTTTAATTTAAAAATTTAATGTCAAATGAGTGTTTGCAAAAGCGCCTTAATCTTCCTTTTTCATACGCAATTTTTGCACTACAAAACTTCCTAGCTTATCACCTTCGTCCACACCATTTGTTATAGACGGCATGTAATGTATGCCTCCATAAAATCGGCTGATGGCA
>JANXVN010000135.1 GCA_025351645.1 Ferruginibacter sp. | reverse complement strand
ATGAACAACTAAATTCAAAACGTAAAACACAGGTATCTTATCCAACTGTGTATAACGTGTAAATGAGTCAACTAATTTCAGGACGATGCAATATGCTAGCTTACAAAAAATAACTTTACTCCTGCAACAGGGTTACCGCTTCTTCATTGCCTTGCTGTGCAGCCAGTTCAAGTACAGAAAGGCCACGGGCATCAACAATATTTTTATCTGCCCCATGGGCAAGCAGTAACTTAACCATATTATTACGGCCAAACATTGCGGCAAACATTAATGCGGTACCTCCATTGCCGTGCTGTTTATTTAAGTCTGCGCCATGCTTTATCAATAGTTCGGCTATGTCTGCGTAACCTTTAAATGCTACGCCCATTAATGCGGTATTGCCTCCAAAATCTTGCGCATTTATGTCTGCATTGGCTTGTAATAATAAAACTGCCGCATCATATTGGTTATTGTAGCAGGCAATAATTAATGGTGTAAAGCCTTTTTCGTCTGTAGCATTTACATTGGCATTTTGTGCAATAAGCTCATGCAATACAGGTATTTCTCCTAAGCGGGCTGCATGTATAATTACTTTATCAAGATTTTCCATATTTTTTTATTTTTACCGTTAAGTTAAGGAGTATATGTTTGTATTTACCTCACCTTAGCCATTTTTAAAAGAAAGCTTTCAAACTTAACGGCATTGAATTTTTAATGATTATTATTTTGTGGATAGCCTATCAGTGCACATAGTTATTACTGCTATAAAAAGTAGCAGTATTTTCAGTTATGCACTTTAAAAAATTAAAATAATTGTTGCAAAAAAAACACGCTTCAATTTTATTATCAACAAAAATCCATCCAACTAAATTACGAATGAAATTATATGCAATAAAGAGGCAATAAAAATACAAGCGTAAAATTGGGATTACTTGTGTGGAATGGACGGCAAAATAATACCTCGTATTAAGTGTGCGCTTGCATTGCTAGTCTTTAGGCAATATTATCGATATAGATTTATTGTTGTTTAGATAAATGAACAATGTAATTATAATTTAGCTTTTTAGTAACTACATATTCCAACTCATCCTTCCATCTTTTTCATCTTTTAACTCAATGCCTAAAGTAGTAAGCTGGTTGCGTATCTTGTCGGATGTAGCATAATCTTTTTTAGCCCTTGCTTCTTTACGTATGTCTATCAGCAATTGCACTACGCCATGCAAAGTGCCATCATTGGCAGCAGATGTGTTGGTTAAGCCAAACACATCTTCCAGATAAATTTTAAATTGTTGCTGCAACAAGCTTAACGTAGCAGTTGAAATTGCACCGGTTGCTATATACCCATCTTTTATAGAGTTGATGATATGAGCCAATTCAAACATATTGGCTAATATTTTTGCAGTGCTAAAATCATCATCCATAAATTCGTCAAACTCGTTTACCCATTGCAAAACTTTAGTATCAAGCTCGGTATCGCTTGCCTGTTTGTTGTTGCCAGGGGCTAAGGCTTTTAAAACTTCATACACTTCCCATAATCTTTTTAACGCTTTTTCACTGGCCAGCAATGCTTCGCTGCTAAAATCTATCGGGCTGCGGTAATGGCTTTGCAAGATAAAAAAGCGCACCGTCATAGGTGCAAAGGCCTGCGTAAGTGCAGGGTGGTTGCCGCTAAATAATTCGGTAAGCTTTATTACATTGTTATAGCTTTTGCCCATCTTTTTTCCATTGATGGTAATCATGTTATTGTGCACCCAATACCTTGCAGGCATGTGGTGGTTGCACACGGTGCTTTGTGCAATTTCGCTTTCGTGGTGTGGAAACTGAAGGTCCATGCCGCCGCCATGTATGTCAAACTCGGCGCCCAAATATTTAGTGGCCATGGCAGAGCATTCAATATGCCAGCCGGGAAAGCCCTCGCCCCATGGGCTGTTCCAGCGCATGATGTGTTCTGGCGCGGCAGATTTCCATAAGGCAAAATCTGCCTTATCTCTTTTTTCCTGCTGCCCGTCCAGTTCCCTGGTTGTTTCTAAAAGATCGTCTATTATTCGCCCGCTTAGCTTTCCATAATCGTGCGTGGCAGCATACTTTTTTAAATCAAAATACACCGAGCCATTCACTTCATAAGCATAGCCTTCCTTCATAATTTTTTGTATCATGTTTAGCTGCTCAACGATATGGCCGGTGGCGGTTGGCTCAATGCTTGGCTCTACGCAATTAAACTGCAGCATGGCCCAATGAAAAAGATTGGTATATTTCTGCACCAGCTCCATCGGCTCTAATTTTTCCAGTATAGCTTTTTTGCCCACTTTATCTTCCGCTTCTTTTCCTTCTTCTTCAAAATGGCCGGCATCTGTAATGTTGCGCACATACCTTACTTTATATCCTTTGTAGGTGAGGTAACGAAAAATAAAATCGAAGGTGATATAAGGCCTTGCATGGCCCAGATGGCTTTCGCCGCTTACTGTAGGGCCGCAAACATACATGCCTACATGGCCAGGCGTAATTGAGGTAAAAACTTCTTTTTTGCGGGTGTAAGAATTATAAACTTTTAAAGGCATTTTTTTATTTTAAGTAGCTAGGTTTTAAACGTTGAACCTGCTTTTTTATTTTTAAATTTAGTTGTACTTTTTTCTCTTGCCAATCACCAATACATTTGCCGGATTATATTTTGTAAAATTATTTATGTATTTTGCTACAAGGAGAAATAGGTAAGAGTTCAATAATTTTGCACAAATATATCAGGGCTAAACCGCAAGGCAGCAGCAAACCACAGAAAAATATGTTGTATTAGTTAAATGCATGGCATCAAATATAATAAAAAAAGGAAAGAAAGTATTGTTATTGATGTTGTAAACGGGTAATATCTGCAATTATAGGAAAATGATCGCTTAATTTTTTGTTTACACGTATAAACTGGCTTACCTGGTATTGAGGGCCAATAAAAATATTATCGATGCGTAAAGTTGGGGCAATGCCAGTAAAAGTCCTGCCTAAGCCAACCCCTTTTTCTTCAAATGCATTTTGTAGCCCTTTGCCAATAATTTCGTAAGCGTAAGAGTTTGGCACATCATTAAAATCGCCACAAATAATCACCGGGTATGGGCTTTTATTTATTTCTTCCTTTACCCTGTCTGCCTGTTCCTGGTGTTTTATAAAGCCTAATTTAAATTTACTAAGTACGCTTTTTGTTTTTCTTACATCGGTCCCGGATTCAATAGTAGGGTTATCGATATATTTTAAATTGGCGTTGCTAAATTTTAGGGATTGCAGGTGGATGTTGAAAACTCTTAAAGTATCTGTATTTTTAACTACATCTACAAACTGAAAAATAGAATTATAATCGTAAGGATAAGTTGCAATGGTATGCCTGTTAACGATAGGGTACTTTGAAAAAATAATAATACCAAAATGCTGGTAAGCTAAGTAATCTTCCTTCCAGTTATAGCTGTAATATTCATCTGGAAAGTGCATGGAAAGTTCAAAATCAACAATAGAATAAAATGAAAATTTATGGTAATAATCATTATCCTGGTCTATCACGCTATCACCGGCTACCATTTCCTGAAAACACGCAATATCAGGTTGGTATTCATTTACGAGGCTGATCATTTTATCGTGGATGTAATGGCTTTTCCTGTAATTCATTACATCAAATTGAGCCACATTCCAGCTCATTACCCTTATGGCATCCTCCTTTTTTTCAATTGTAAATGAAGTATCGGCACGAAAAGGAATTATTTTAATTATGTGGTTATAACAAAATAATAATACACCCAAAAACAACAACGACCAATTAGATTTTGCAACGAGCCAAAAAATAAAAAAAAGCAATAAAATTATTAAGAGATAAAAAGCAGACAAAGTAAAAAAACCAATAAACCACCACTCTTTAGCAAATAGTACGCCCGCATAACAGCCTATAAAAAAGAAAAGGGCCACAACAATATTGGCAATAATAAAAACCTTTTTAGTAAATATGCGGAAAAGGGCTTTTGGCATTGCATAAAGATAGTAGAAAGGAAAGAGTATTAATAATTGCGGACATTTTTGAACTATAGGCAACCGGATTTTAAAAAGGGCCTAGCTTTAATAGTGAATAGAAACATAAAGCTTTTATATCAACACCTTTAAAGTTAAAGGTCTTCTTCCGCGGCTCTTTTCAAAATATTCTTTTCTTCATCAGTTAGTAAGTGGTAGCCCTTTTGGCTTATCTTATCTAATATTTCATCAATCCGCTGAGGTGTAATATTGGCTGTTTTTTTGTAAGGATGCCTGCCATCTGTATTATAAAAAACCTTTTCTTTAATGTTAGCAGAAACGTTGGTTTTAGTAGGGTTAAAGAGATGCATGAACCAATTATATAGGTTATTCATCCATATACTGCCATCAATATCTTTTTTTAGTAGATAAATAAATACAAAGCCCGTAGCGGCCCCGGCTAAATGCGATAAGCTGTGAGCAGCGCTAAAGGAAGCTATGCCTGCAAAATCTATCAAAATATAAACAAGTGTAAGCACCCAAATTGGTATGCCACCATTAAGGTTCCTGAAAAACCTAAAATCTGGAGCAAGGGTTGTTGCGGCTACTGCTACCGCCATTGTTGCGGCATTGCTGCCTAATAGTGCCGCGTTACTAACCGAAAGGCGCAATGAGGGTATGGCGTAATTAGCTATTATAAAAACTACAGCGCCAGCAAGCCCGCCATAAATATAAACGGGAATTAGTTTTTTGTTGCCTGTAAGCTCTTGTAAAATAAAGCCGAATGACCAAAGCCATAACATGTTGCTAAGTATCTGCAATACACTAATCTGGCTAAACATATAAGTTAAAATAGTCCACGGGCGTTCTGTTAATTTGGTAAGCTGCCCAGGCAATTCAAAATACTGCACAACCTGATTTGAAAATACTGCTTCATCTTTTTGAAAAAAGTAGTAAACAACCTTTAACGTTAACAGTATTAAAAAGAAAATGATGTTGATAGTTACAAGCCCCATTAATGCATTGCCATCCTGGCCAAGGCTTAGCCTACGCCGAGGCTGCCTAAAATTTGAATACCGCCCTGATTCTCCCATATGAAAAAGTATTATTACAAATCTACAAATGGCGATTGAAAAATGTTGTTAAGTTTCAATAAAATGTTTTTCTATTTGTCTTGTTCCAGATAAGGATTACTAAAAAACCCACTATAGCGCCACCAATATGTGCAAAATGCCCCACGTTATCACCTGCAATTTGACGTACCCCACTAAAAACCTCTAATAAAATGAAACAGGGGATAACATATTTTGCTTTTATAGGAATGGGTATAAAATAAACATACATATTTGTATTTGGAAAAAGATATGCAAATGCAGCCATTACGCCCATAATAGCGCCGGACGCTCCAATGGCACTATATTGCTGTTTATAAGCTTCGATTGTATCGGCTGTGGACATACCATATGATAAAGCCTCACCAGATTTAGCAAACTGCCCTGCACTAAATGGAACACTTAATTCAATAAAAATACCAGCGCCAATACCGCAAATAAGATAAAATATTAAAAAATTTTTTGATCCTAAATATCTTTCCATTTGCGTACCGAACATCCAAAGCGTAAACATATTGAACAAAATATGCGTGAGCCCATTAGGGTCGTGCATAAACATGTTGGTAATAAATTGGTGAGGGTGAAATAGCGATGAAGTATAATAATGCAGTGCCCCCCATTCAGTAATATTAAAGCCTTTCATTAAAACCTGGGCTAAATAAACCAATATATTAATGATGAGTAAATTGAAAATAATCGGAGTGTCTCTTTGAAGAGAATTATTAAATTTAAATGCCATAAATCAAAGTTAATAGTTAATTTTTCAATTGAAGTAGCACCACACATTCTATGTGGTGCGTGTGCGGGAACATATCTACCGGCTGTATTTTTTCTACCGTATATTTTTCTGATAGTAATGCTATATCCCTTGCCTGCGTTGCAGTATTGCAGCTAACGTACACAATTTTAGGGGCAGCTATCTCCAGTAATTTTATAATTAATTTTTCATGCATGCCTGCACGTGGCGGGTCGGTTATTATAACATCTGCCTTGCCGTGCTGTTCAAAAAATTCATTGTTGCATATTTTTATCACATCGCCCGCAAAAAATTCTGCGTGCGAAATATTGTTGAGTGCGGCATTTATCTTAGCATCTTCAATGGCTTCAGGGATGGTTTCTACCCCAATAATTTTTTTAGCCAGCTTGCTTATAAAAATGCCGATACTACCAGTGCCACAGTATAAATCATATACAATTTCATTACCAGTAAGTTGGGCAAAATCCCTGGTAATGGTATATAATTTTTCCGCCTGTTTGGTGTTTGTCTGAAAAAAAGATTTAGGGCCAATCTTAAATTTAAATTCTTCCAGTTGTTCAATAACAAAGCCTTTACCGAAATAAACTATCGGCGTAAGGTCGTATATGGTATCGTTCCACTTTGGGTTGATGGTGTACAATAAGGTGGTGATGGATGGCACTTGTTGAAGGATATGATCCATCAGTTTCTTTGTTTCTGTTTCATCTTCGTTATTCAAACAAATATTTACCATTAGTTCGCCGGTAGTACAATAGCGGATGATGATATTACGCAGCCAGCCAGTATGTTTTTTGATATCGTGGTAAGAATAATTTTGCTGTTCGGCAAAATCCCTGATTGTATTGCGGATGCTGTTGTTCACTTCATCCATCAGGTAACAGGCCTTTATTTCTATTATCTTATCAAAAATACGGGGTACGTGAAAACCCAAAGCGCCACGCCCATCAGCTTTTTCCCAGTTAAAAGGTTCGGGTGTTTCAGTTGTGAGAGAAGTACGTGATAAAGCATTTTCCGGCAATTTCCATTTAGCAGGCGGCGGCCCTAATTCTTTTAATTCGTCCGTTGTCAAATACTTTTTATTGCTAAAAGTGAAATCCAGCTTATTTCTATAATGGATGGTATCTGCGCAGCCGACAATGGGCAACATTTCTGGCAGTTCAACCTTGCCAATGCGGCGCAGGTTTTGGGCAACTTCCTGTTGTTTGTATAGCAGTTGTTTATCGTATGGCAACATTTGCCATTTGCAGCCGCCGCAAACGCCAAAATGCTGGCAAAAAGGCGTTACCCTTTCGGGTGAGTACTCATGTATATGTGTGGCTTTTCCTTCGCCCCAATCTTTTTTGTTAGTGCTTATAAATACATCCACCACATCGCCAGGCACCGCACCTTCAACAAAATATACTTTGCCATCAAACCTTGCTACAGATTTTCCTTCTGCTGCATAACCAGTAACTGTTATCTTTTCTAATAAAAACTTTTTTCTTTTCACGCCTGCAAAAGTAACCAGCATTTTTGTTTATTTGACAGATAAAACAAACCGTACTTCATTGTTAACATAATGCAACATAAAATACCGCTGTTGGCACCCTGCTCATTAACGGCCTATTTTAAATACTTTTGTAACTACATTAAATTTACTAATGAAACACTACCTTATTTTAGTGGTGGCAACAATTTGCTTTGCCAGCGCCCAATCTCAAAGCTTTAAAGTAACCCTGCAAACAACCCAGTATACATCGGGCATTGCTTACCTTACCTACCACATGGGCAAAAGCCTTGCGGTAGAAGACTCAGCAGCAGTAAACAGTGGAGGGGTTGCCATTTTTTCCGGTAAAAGAAAATTGCAGCCAGGTATTTATGCACTGGTGTTGCCAGGCAAAAGTAAAAGTGTAGATTTTTTAGTTGATAAAGAGCAACTTATAACAGTTAAAGTAGATACTGCAGACCTTGTTGCAAAAACAATTGTTACCGGTTCGCCAGCTAATGTACTGTTGCAGCAATACCAAAAAACAATTGCCTCAAAAGCTCAATTGCTGGATGCTGAAAAACGGGCATACGGTTTTTCTACAACAAAAGCCGATACAGCATTGCACGAAGCCAATTATAATAGGCTAAATAAAGAATTGAATGACTATAGGGAAAGTATTATTAAAACACAGCCAACATCTATGCTTGCAGCTTTGCTGAATGCGATGAAAGACCCGAAAGTACTGAACAATAAGCCGGCGACACATGCGGATTCTATCCAAAATTATTTTTATTATAAATCGCATTATTGGGATGGCGTAACTTTTATGGATGACCGGATTATCCGCACGCCTTTCTTTTTACCTAAGCTGGAAAGGTTTTACAGGGAATTGATTGTGCCTGAACCAGATAGCCTTATTAAAGAAGCCGATTACCAGCTATTGCTGGCACGTAGCAGCCCCGAAATGTACAAATATTTATTAAACTGGCTAACCGATGAATACATTAGCCCAAAATATATGGGGCAAGATGCAGTTTTTGTACACCTGTTTGAAAAATACCACAGCAAAGGCTTAAGCAGTTGGCTAAACGAAAAGCAGATGGAAACCATTAGCCGCCGTGCCTATATGCTAATGGCAAACCTTATTGGCGCAAAAGCCGCCGACTTGGAAATGGTAGATACTGCTGGAAAATCAGCGCCTTTATATAATGTAAGTGCAGATTATACCGTAGTTGTTTTTTGGGACCCTACCTGTGGGCATTGTAAAGAAACATTGCCCCACATGGATTCTATTTACAGGGCAAGCTGGAAGGCACACAATGTAAAAATGTACGGCGTATTATCTGCCGATAGCAAAGAAGACTTAAAGGAAGATTGGCTGAAATATATAAGGGAACACAATCTGGCAGACTGGGTAAACGTTTATCAAACCAAAGAAACAGCCGCCGCAGAAGTTGCCGCACAAAAAGCCGGCTATCGCCAATTATATGATGTTACGCTTACACCCACTTTATTTTTATTGGATAAAGACAAACGCATTATTGCCAAAAAATTAAACTGGCAACAATTAGATGAACTGCTGCAGGTAAAATGGAAAAATAAAACTAATTAAAAGTTAAACTAGCCATGAAGAAAACGTATTTTTTGCTGGCACTGTCTATCAGCGCAACACAGCTTTTTTCTCAAACTATTTTTACTTACGGAGGCACACCTGTTGGAAAAAATGAATTTTTACGTGCGTACAACAAAAATAAAACGCCCGTAACAAATAAAGAAAAAGCCCTTCGGGAATACCTTGAGCTCTACATCAGGTTTAAATTAAAAGTGCAGGCAGCACAAGCTTTAAGGCTGGATACTTTGCAGCAGTTAAAGTACGATATGCAAAACTTTAGCAGCCAGGTGGAAGATAGTTACATGAATGATGATAAAAAAACAACCGCATTGTTGGAAGAAGCGATAGCACGAGGCCAGAAAGACATTCACCTTATTCATTTTTTTGCCCCGCTAACAAGTGCATCCACACCACAAGATTCTATTAAAGCTGTTAAGGCAATGAGTGGACTGGATGAGGCTTTAAATACTGGCACAGCAGGCTATACATCTACCCTAAAAAAAATAAGTGATGCATATATGCCTGTTACCGCAAAAGATATTGGCTTCGTTACCGTTTTAACAATTCCATACGAAATGGAAAATGCCGTATATAACCTTGCTCCAAACGGCAAAACCAGCATAATTAAATCTAAAACTGGCTTACATATTTTTAAGGAAGTTGAAGAAAGAAAAAGTGCCGGTAAATGGAAAATCGCACAAATATTATTTGCCATCCCGCCGGGCACAACTACTGATGAATTAAAATCCATCCAAAAAAGAGCAGATTCAGTTTATGTGCTTTTAAAAGCTGGTACCGATTTTTCTGCACTCGCAAAACAATATAGTGAAGATAGGCTTACAGCACTTAATGGCGGCGAAATGCCCGAGTTTGGTACAGGTAAATTCGATATAGCTTTTGAATCGAAAGTATTTGAATTACAAAAGGATGGGGATATTTCAATACCCATTTCTACTGATTATGGCTACCACATTGTAAAACGGCTGCAACAACGCCCTATGCCAGATAAAAGCGACGAGGCTTATGCCACTAATTTAAAGCAACAAATTGCAAAAGATTCAAGGATAAACGCCGCCAATGAAGCGTTTCTACAAGAAATAATGTTAAAAGTTGGCTATAAAAAAAATGTCCTTATTAAAGATGAAATACTTTTTAGGTATGCCGATAGCGTAACTGTTAATAAAGTGGTTGGTAATTATCTTATCAATAACAAACCTATTTTTTCTTTTGCAAAAGCAACCGTAAAAGGCGCAGACTGGCTAAATTTTGTTAAAGATTATAAACTAAATGCCGATGTTTACAAAGGAGAGAATAATAAAGGATTGCTAAATAAATTTATCGCCACCAGCACAACAGATTATTACCGAAAGCACCTAGCAGAATACAACGAAGATTTTAAATACCAGATGCAGGAATTTAAAGAAGGCAATATGCTTTTTGAAGTGATGGAACGCAATGTTTGGAGCAAAGCATCAAGCGATAGCATTAATTTAAAAAAATATTACGTTGCACATGCCGCTAAATATATTTGGGATAGTAGCGCTGTTGTTATATTATTTAATTGCAGCGATATAAAAACTGCCAATGAAACTGCGGAAGCTTTAAAAAAAGGAAAAGATTGGAAGTTGATTACAGAGGAAAGCAACGGCAAAGTACAAGCAGATTCTGGCCGTTATGAATTTTCTCAGCTTCAACTACCTTCGGGCTTAAATATTGCAAAAGGCATAATCTCTTCTCCGTCAATAAATAGTGGCGACAATACCACAACATTTGTGAAAGTGCTGCAATTATTCCCCGTAAAACAACAGCGTAGCTTTAATGAAGCAAGGGGCCTTGTAATTAACGATTATCAAAAATTTTTAGAAGAAAAATGGATGGAAGAACTTAGTAAAAAGTACCCGGTAAAGGTAAATACACCTGTTTTTAACGCCTTGATTAAATAACAATACACGTTTTTAGTAAAGCCTGCTCCTCTGTGGTGGCAGGCTTTTTGTTTAGTTTCAGCAACCGTAAATAATAATAATAAAAACACTATTAAAAACTAAATTAAAATTTTAACATTGAAAAAAGTAACGACAGTATTATTGGTTAGCCTACTGGCAACAATTAGCACAAAAGCACAAACCTATGTGCAGGCAGGCCTTAACCTGGCAAACATTACCAGCACCAACAATGGGCAAACCCAAGATAACAAATGGCTGCCAACTTTTAACGTAGGCATAATGAGCCGTTTTGGAATTTCAAAAACATTCGATCTTGAATCGGGGTTGATATTTACCGGTAAAGGCGCAAAAGCAGAGTCCACTTCAGGCAGCGATTATGTAAAAGCAAAATTTAACCCGCTGTACATTGAACTGCCTTTGAACGCAGTAGTAAAAATACCTTTAAGCGCAACTGCAAAACAAAATATTTTCTTTCATGCCGGTCCATATGTTGCGGTAGGCGTAGGTGGTAAATCAACTACAGATTTTAGCCTGGCGGGTGTTACATCCCACACAAGCAGTTCTATTAAATTTAATAATGACGACCCAACAACCAGCCAACAGGAAGGTGCAGCTTACGACAGGTTAAAAAGATTTGACTATGGCTTTAACCTTGGTGGCGGGTTTGATTTTGGCAAATTATTGTTACGTGCAAATTATGGTTTTGGCTTGGCTAAAATAAATTCAACCCAAACTAATAACACTAGCAATGATAAAAATAAATTTAGGACTTTAAGCATTTCTGTAGGCATTCCTTTGTAGTATCAAAAAAAAGAGTATTGCAAAAAGCCGTTCATAATTTGAGCGGCTTTTGCTTTCAGGCATTGATTAATCCGTCGTGGAAATTTGTCCGGGCCAATAAAAAGTTATCTGCGGCATTATTGCACACCCAATGGCAGGCAAACAAATATCGGTTCCTTGTACAAAAAAGTTAGGGGCAACTTTTATCTAAGCGTTATGGGATTATGCAGCAAACAAGCCTATACACAATATCAACTATAAAAAGTTTGAGTTACTTTTGCCTGGTAAAAAAACATCTAAATTATTTATAAATAATTATGCCTTCATCAAAATTTAGCCAGCTAGCCGAAACCCTTATAGGATCTGAAATAGTAAAACTAGGGGCAGATATAAAAGCTAAGATGCTGCAAGGCGAAAAGATTTACAACTTCACTATCGGTGATTTTGATAGCGCAATCTTTCCTATTCCGCAGGCTTTGGAAAATGAAATTATCGACGCTTATAAAAATAACAATACTACTTACCCACCTGCAGAGGGGATTTTGGAATTAAGGGAAGCTGTGGCAACTTTTATTAAAAAAAGAGAAGGCTTAACTTTTGGTACCAACGAAATTTTAATTGCAGCTGGAGGCCGGCCATTAATTTATGCAGCTTACAGGGCTATTGTAGATAAAGGTGAAAAAGTAATTTATGCAGTGCCTAGTTGGAACAATAACCATTATGTTCATTTTACAGAAGGCCAACATGTAGTAATTGAAAGTAAGCTTGAAAATAATTTTATGCCAACCGCGGCAGAAATTAAACCACATTTAAAAGGCACCTCTTTATTAGCCTTATGTTCGCCATTAAACCCAACCGGCACCACTTTTACAAAGCAAGAGCTTGAAGATATCTGCGATTTAGTGATAGCCGAAAATGAGCAGCGCGGCAATGACGATAAAAAATTATACTTATTGTACGACCAGATATATTGGACCCTTACTTATGGTAAAACCGAACATTTTAATCCGGTTTCGCTACGTCCGCAAATGAAAGAGTACACCATTTTTATTGATGGCATCAGCAAAGCGTTTGCTGCTACAGGAGTAAGGGTGGGCTGGGCTTTAGGGCCGGCAACACTTATAAATAAAATGAAAGCGATTAACAGCCACGTTGGTGCATGGGCGCCTATGGCAGAACAAAAAGCAACTGCGAATTATTTATTGCAATCACAAAATGTAGATACTTATTTTACCACTTTTAAAGCAGAAATATCCGAACGTTTGCAAAGGATTTATGATGGCTTCCAGTTGTTGAAAACTGCAGGTTTTTCTATAGATGCTGTGGCCCCACAAGCAGCCATTTATCTAACTATACAAATTGATTTAGTAGGTAAAACAATCATTAATAGAGAAAAAATGAATACGCAAAAAGACGTTACTGACTATTTATTGAATGAAGCTAAATTGGCTATTGTACCGTTTTCTGCATTTGGCGCATCGGCAAATAGCAATTGGTATCGCTTAAGCGTGGGTACCTGTAAAAAAGAAGAGATAGATGAAATGTTGGGGAAGCTCAGGATGTCTTTACAAAATCTTATATAAAAATATAGGAGAGAACTTAGTTTTTACAATTTAAAAAGACAAATGGCTTTAGTTCCTGAAGGCGTATCACCTTACGAAGCACCACCTGCTTATTAATAATTTTATATTTATTTAAATCAATTATTTCATGAGATGTTACAAGGTTATCCAAGCGCTCTACAGTAAACAATAACTCATGTAATAATTCAACCTCATGCTCCATCGCCTGAGGGCTCATTAATTCCTGATTGAACAAGACAAGCAAATCGCGGTTTATTTTATTCATCGACATAGCACTTTTGGGTTTTACTTTGTTTAGTATCCAACCATGCCTTTTTTGCTGGGGCAACCGCATTTTTTTGATGCGTTACAACCCATCATTGTGGCAAGAGAAAACACTAAAAAAAATAATAAACCTATTTTTATAAATCGTTGCATAATTAAAGGATTATAAAAGTAAACTAATTTTGCACATGTTTATTGCATTTTTTTATAATTAATTCAAAAATTAATATTTTGCCTATAACTCCTAAAATATTATTAGCTCCACTTGATTGGGGTATTGGCCATGCAACTAGAATGATCCCATTAATAAAAAATTTAATACATAATGAATGTGAAATATTTATAGCTGCAGATGGAAATATTCGGTCATTATTACAATTAGAATTTCCAAAAGCAACTTTTATCACCCTCAAAGGATATAACGTAAAGTATAGCAAACAGAAGAAATGGCTTGCTTTAAAAATTGGCATTCAAATTCCGATAATATTATGCTCAATTTATAAGGAACACCGCTGGTTGAAAAAAGTTGTAAAACAATATTCTTTTGACGCAATTATTTCCGATAACCGGTTTGGGCTATATAATTCAACCATTCCCTGTATTTATATTACCCATCAGCTGTTGGTAAAAACAGGCAATGAATTTTCAGAAAAAATCTTACAAAAAATTCATTTTTGGTTTATAAATAAATACACTGAATGCTGGGTGCCAGATTATGCCGGAGAAAAAAACCTTAGTGGCCAACTATCGCACCCGTTGGTAAATATCCCTCCAAATGTTCATTACATTGGATGTTTATCGAGGTTTCAAAAAAATTCTATTATTGCAATTAAATATGAGCTCCTAATCCTTTTATCTGGCCCAGAACCGCAAAGGACAATTTTAGAAAAAATTTTACTGCATCAATTACAGTTTTTAGACAGTAAAGTTTTGTTTGTAAGAGGGTTGCCTGCTACAATGGAGCAGTTGCCTTTTCAGCAAAATATTTCTATTAAAAATCATCTCACCGCACAGGAGTTGAACGAAGCAATCGAACAATCAAAAATAGTTATTAGCAGGGCCGGATATACAACCGTAATGGATTTGGTTAAACTGAAAAAAAAAGGGATATTAATACCAACACCAGGGCAAACAGAGCAGGAATATTTAGCGGATTATTTAGAACAAAATAAAATGTTTGTTACCGCAGCCCAGGATACGTTTAATTTAAATGAAGCAATTAAAAAAGCCGCCGGTTTTAACTTTTGTATTGTTGATTTTAATATGGATGAGTATAAAATAAGGGTAGTTAAATTGATAAAAAAACTGAAAAATGCTAACACCAATTAAGCCATGCCAGGATAGTCGAAAAATAATAACTCTTTTTTTACTTTTGAAAAATTTTCCCATTTAGTAGCATTTGCCCGAACAGCAAATATGCTGCAGGTGGGCATATTATTTATTATTACATCGTCTGCCAATTCATTTACAAACTCTGTTATGCCAGGGTTATGCGAAAAAATAGCAACTGTTTCATAATTCTCATCTAGTTTTTCGACAACATCAAAAAAAATTTCAGGGGTTGCATGATAAAGTGTGGCGATTAAAATAATATCTTCTTTATTTTTATTGTAGGCATTGCAAAACAGTTCTGCAGTTTTTTTAGCACGTTTTGCGGGGCTGGATACAAAAGCATCTATAGTTATATTTTTATCCAGCAGCCGTTGTGCCATTACCGGCACGTCGCTTTTGCCACGTTCGTTTAGCGAACGTTCAAAATCACTAATTGTAGCTATATCCCAACTACTTTTTGCATGACGTATTACGAGTAATGTTTTCATGATAATTGGGATATTATTTAAAAATGCTTTTTAAGTAAATTTAAATGGAAAACTCAGGATGTTTTATATGAATGTATAGGTATAAAGTTAGGTGCTAAACAATTAAGGTGCAAGCATATTGCCGTTTAATACTGGCTTTATTTTGATAATAAACATTTTAGCATGTAAAACTTTTAACACAGCTACCTCTAATAACCTCTTACATTTTTGCCTTCCATATAATTCATGAAAGCTTTATTGCAAACGCGGTTGCCGCCTGGGGTTGGATAATTGCCTGTAAAATACCAATCGCCGGTATTTGTTGGGCATGCTAAATGCAAAGTTTCTATAGTTTGATAGATAACTTCTACAGGT
>JANXVN010000106.1 GCA_025351645.1 Ferruginibacter sp. | reverse complement strand
GTTTTAGTGGGCAACGTTAACCCTGCACAATCTCCTGTTGCCGCCAGTACGGGCTTTGCCCAAAACATGACGGTAACAGCCACCGCAGGCACCAGCTTTAACTTGCTTGCAGGCGATTGGGTGCTGGCTTACGGTGCAGGAGAAGTAAGGGGCAAGGCACGTTTAATTACAAACCCCGTGCTGCAATCGGCAACACTCTTTTTCAACATTTCCGGCGACCAGGAACTGCCCATCTATTTTGTTGTAGAGCGTGGCGGAGTAGTAGTGGCACAATCCGAAACTGTACTATTGTATGGTGCCAATACGCAGGTAGGTACTTTAGCTAAGCCTCTATTATTAAAATTTTATGAAGGCCCAGGCAGTACAATTAGCGTGTACCCCAACCCATTTTCGCAAAAGGTATTGGTTAATATAAATGTACCGGGCACAGGGGTAGCATTGCATGTTGTTAAGGTGGGCATTTACAACGAGCTGGGAGAATTAATAATAATGCTGCCGGAAGCAGCTGTTAAAAGTGGCTTGTACCACACCTCGTGGAATGGCAAAATAGCAAACGGCAGCAGCAGTGCCAGAGGCATATATTTCATTAAGGTTACCATTGATGGCAGTACGCACATCGAAAAAGTAATAAAATATTAAATCATTTTTTGCAACAACGGGGTAAGCTAAGGCTTGCCCCTATTGCAAGACAAAATTGTAAAACATGAAAAAGTATCTTTTTTATACAAAGCTTGCAGTACTTGCATTGGTAATGGCAACACTGTTAAATGGCTGCAGCAAAAAGCAGCCGGAGGTACCTCCAAATACAAAATTTCCACCACCAAACTGGAAGGCAGATAACAGTGGCAAGTACCCGTTAAGCATGACGGCCGTAGTACAGGTAGAAGGCTTATTAAACCTTGCCAGGCAGCCCGGCGATGAGCTGGCGGCTTTTATAAATGGAGAATGCCGGGGTACAGGCATACAGGTAAATTTGGGTACATCGTACCTGTATAATATAGTAATCTTTGGTACTTCATCTGAAAATTCGAAAATTACTTTTAAATACTACAATTCATCTACCCAAAATATGTTTACTACTCCAGATGGCTTTCTTCCCTTTAAGGTAGATGATAGTTTTGGCTCTCCCGATAAGCCGCAGGTGCTTCCTTTAGAGGTTAGCAACTAAGAGTTTACAATAGTATTATAATAAAAGCACTGCATTTGATAAATTTATCAAATGCAGTGCTTTTTATTCTTGAAAGTAATACTGAAAAGTAGCGTATAGAACTTGTCCAAAGAAAGTTATTGGGAAACATCTATTTTTAAATAGAGTAGTAAAAGAGAACTTAAAAATTAATTTTTAAAAATAGGCAATATGTTTTTTCTTTTCACACAATTGAAAAATACAACATTTAATAGCCTACATTATTTGCAATGAAAAAATTATAGAAAAATGTCACTAAGATATTTACTACAGGTTAGGCTGGATTGCTATCTATCTACCAGGCCATCCAAAAAAGCTATCTCATTACCGTAGCCTTGATGAACTAAGAAACAAATCGCAGGAAGTAGGCTAGAAACTATGTAAAATACAAACGGCAGACAACCGAACTGCAAGGCATTAACTTTAAGATAGACGAATACAAGTACAAAGGCAGCGAGTTAGACCGGAAGTTTCTGTTTGGCAATTGCAAAAAAACATTGAGCCCGCATGCATTAATGAAAATAAAGCATCTCAGCAAAAAGCCAAATACCTCAGGCACAGTGAAAAGTAAAAAAGGGGAACAATTTAAGCAGGGCTAAATATGAATAAATAGGATTTGCCTATAACTCCATTCCTGTATTTTTAGATCTCCAATTCGAAATGATATTAATAAGCAACTATAATTATGTATCAATAAAATAAAAGTGTTTAACATCTTGCTATAATTTAAAATAATTTATTAAAAGAAAGTTTAATTTATAATTGCTGCGAACAAAAAGGTGAGCAACCGTTTCCTTTTAAAGCAATCAATTGATTTAGAAATAATTATACGCCTTTAGTCTTCTTGCCATGATATGATTCGACAATAGTCCTGTTTAGATGTAATAGCCACAACTTGATTTGACAGTCAGGAACTTTTAAGATTGTCAGAGGGAATTGTGAATATGATATTTTCTTGTCTAAATGCAGTGACTCAGATGAATCTGGTCTTCAACGGTTTTTTTACATATTATATGATTAGTGGCCATAGGTATCGA
>JANXVN010000094.1 GCA_025351645.1 Ferruginibacter sp. | reverse complement strand
CCTTCGTTTTAGCGGCACAGGCATTTTTAGCAGCTTGTTTTCTATCCAGGAGCCAACTGCAAAGCAGTTGAGCCTTAGTGTGGAAAGTGTAGGACTGGGCTGCTTTTGCAAGGTTAACAGGCGAAACAAACTCATCAGGTTTTAGGGCTGCTGGTTATTTTATAAAAATACTTTGGGCAAAAGATCCTTGCTGGCAAAAAAAAAGTTTATACATCAACAACCCACCTAATCATTTCTACTTTGATTACTTGATCATCTTAAAATAACTTTTTTTATGAAATTGGCGTAACCTTGCAACCCTAAGCTTTTTATAGTAAGGCTAGCTAATAACATAATGCCGTTAGCTATTGTTATGCCTTGCATGATCAAGTAGCAATTTGCTTAGTATAATAACCATTTAGCCAACAGAATCTTATGCATTAAACCACAATAAACAAAACAGATAAACAAACAATAATGCCAAAAACAAATAGCCCCATAAAAGTTGCTTTCGCTTTTTTCTCTATCTATATTATTTGGGGTACTACTTATTTGGCAGTCATCTTTGGGTTAAAGGGCTTTCCACCATTTATATTATCTGCTTTCCGCTTTTTTACCGCTGGGCTTATTGTGTTTATTTTTTGTATAATAAAAAGAGAAAAACTTCCGACAAAAAAAATTATCAACGTATGCATTATCAGTGGCTGCCTTATGCTGATAGGCGGTTCCGGCATTATTGCCTGGTGCGAAAAATATGTAAGCTCCGGGCATGCCGCTACCATTATGGCTACCACGCCGTTCTTGTTTATTTTATTAGATAAAAAAAGATGGGCATCTTATTTTAAAAACAAGCTTGTTATTGCAGGGTTGGTAATTGGCTTTTTAGGGTTGGTACTTTTTGTAAGGTCTGCCGCACCAACAGTAACCACCACCGCCGATGATAGTATGTTCCTGATAACAAATATCGTATTATTATTGAGTGCTGTATTATGGGTAGTAGGGTCACTGTACGCCAAAAACAGGCTGGTATCAGCAGATAGCAATATGATGACTACCAGCCTGCAATTGATTGCGGCAGGTGTTGGAAGTGCCGTTGTTGCTGCCTTTACAAGTGAATTTAAGGAATTTAGTATGGTGACTATACCAGCATTTGCGTGGAGTGGCTTACTGTACCTTATTATCTTTGGATCTGTAATAGCCTACCTTGCTTTTACATGGCTATTAAGCATCCGCCCACCGGCAATAGTAAGCACGCATACTTATATTAACCCCGTAGTAGCGGTATTGCTGGGATGGATGATAGCCGGCGAAAAATTAACACCCTTTCAAATAGTAGGGCTGGTAATTATACTGGCAGGCATGCTGCTGATTAATTTACCAAAGTATATAACAACAAAGGCAGATAGCTAAAAAGCCATCCTTATCATTATGCTAATGCTTTCGTTAAATTTTACACCTTTTTAAAAGGTATAAACTTTAACGAAAGCATTAAAAACCAAAACTAATAACTTTACAATCCAATAAAATATTTAGGCACCATACCTCAGCCACAAAAAATCAGTAGATTTTATAAAACTATTAAAGCTGTACCAACCCGTATTTAACCGCATACAATGCCATGCCCACCCGGCTTTTAACCTGTAATTTGTCGAATAAGGCATCCCGGTAACCATCAATAGTTTTAGGGCTAAGGTACATTTGTGCGGCTATTTGGTTATAGGTAAGCTCACTGCAGGCAAGCTTTAAAAAGTCTTTCTCACGGTCATTCATCAGGCGAATGCCGCTATGCTTCTCATTTTGAGTATCTATTTTTTGAAGGGAGTGTACCAGTTTACCGGTTATAAAATCTGTGTAATAAAATCCTTTATCCATAATTGCGTTTAATGCATCGCCCAGTTCATTAGGTTCCACATCTTTGCACAAATATCCTTTTACGCCCAGTTTAAGCATACGCACTATGCTATCTTCTTTCGTTATCATGCTCACTACTAAAACTTTTATTTGGGGATAGTTTTTATTGAGCCATTCTACAGTAGCAAAGCCATCCATAAATGGCATGTTTACATCCATTAATATAATATCCGGTATTGTTTGTTTATTTAATTTAAGCTGGAGGTCGTTGCCATTATCCGCTTCAAAAACAATTTCGCAATCGTTGCAAACCATTTTTATAAGCGATATCAAACCCTTTCTAAAAAGCGTATGGTCATCTACCAAAGCCAGGCGCATAGGTTGTTTAATTGGCATAAATTTATTTATAAAAGCAATTCTATAGTTGCTCGTGTACCGTTTCCGGGCAAGCTTTGTATGCGCAATTGTGCCTCAATAAGATTTGCCCTGCTGCTCAGGTTACGTAAGCCTGCCCCAGCACTTTGCCGTTTATCTTCTGTATTAAAGCCAATACCGTCATCTTCAAACGCTAATATAAATAATTTATTACTATTATTAATCGAAATGCTTATGTGTTTTGCCTTACTATGTTTTACGGCGTTATTTAAAATTTCCTGGGCCATCCTAAAAAGTATAGTGGCTTTATCCGTATCTATATCAGGTATGGCTGCACCTACCTGGCAGGTTACTATAAACTGCCTGGTTTTATTAAGCCTTTCAACTTCTACTTCTATAGCTTTTACCAGCCCGGCTTGCTTCACCCTATCGCTACCGAGGCTTACAGACAGCGATTTTATATCTGCAATCAATTGCCTGGTAAGCCCTTTAGTGCTTTCTATTTTTTCAATAGTACCGGCGGTATCTTCTAATTTAAGGGTGTTTAAATTTATTTTTATCAGGCTGGCTACCTGCCCAAGGTTATCATGCAGTTCCTGCCCCACGTGTTGCAGGGTTTGCTCCTGTATTTCAATTTTCGACTGCAGCAACAGTTGTGCATACTTTGCAATCAGCTCCTGCTTTTCTTTTTTTAAAAAATAAAATCTTTTTTGATAAAAAAATACAAATACTATTACAAACGTAGTAAGTAACAGCAAAAGAAATGTTATGCCCAGTACAAATTTTATTTCAGTCATTGGTTTTGCATTGTATGCCTACATAAAAGTATATGCACATAATTAAAAAGATAGTGTTATGCATTTGCCAGATATAAATAAGTAAGGGAGATTTTTCAAGGGTTAATTTATTATAAGTAATAAAAATAAAAAAATTAATAGTATAGTAGCTGAATATGCCGGTATTAAACCAAAAATTCCTGGATTTTGAAATGTGGGTGCCTGTGGGGTTTTTAAAAATCCGCATAAAATAATATAACGAGTAACCGCATAATATAAAGGCTGCCAGGCAAAACGAGTTGCTATTAAATTGGTCCATTGGCTCCAGATAAATAGTATCTATTAAAAACAGCAAGGTAAAAAGCAACGCTGCGCCAAAAATAAGCCACTTTGTATTTGGCGTGTTAAACAGCTTAATGTAAAAAAGCGACAATATGAAAAATGAAAAAAGGCAATTATAATGGTAGATAAACAGGTTATTGGCGTTTGATATTGTTAGCAAGTTGGCGTATAGGTTTAGCGCACACTGCAGCACTAAAAAATAAAAAATCAAAGAACCCCTTAATTCCTTTTTGCCTGCCGCAATGAAGATAAGCACTAAGGGGGGCAAGGTGTCCATGTATTTAAATATGCCGCCTAAAATAGTTGCTATCATGGTTCCAAAAATTTAATATTACTAAAAAGTTTAGGTTACTTAAGGGTTTACCCACAGCCTGGAGGGTTAGGGCAGCCTTTAACAGTTCCCCCGCCTAATGAATCAGGAGCAGGCAAATTGCCAACAGTAGCTGTGATTGTCGCTATAAAATCTTCTGCCTTTCCAGTAAAAGCAAGATCAATAAAAACGGTATCCCCCACATCTGGGCCATTTAAAAGTTTCAACATTTTTTCTCTGTTAAATAAATACTGCATAGTTTATTTGTTTTATAGTTGATAATAATTTTATATAAAACTAATGGTTGATTTTAGTAATAACAATAGCCACTATGCAATACCGTTGTTTATCAACCAAATACAGTTAAAATCCTTTATTATTTTCAGTTATAATCCTGTACGCCATTAGCAGGAACATTTATCCTTGAAGCATAACTAAGTAAGTAAGAGTATAAAAAACGAAAATCTACTTCTTCCCAAACCCTTAAAATACTTCTTCAAATGCCCTTAACTAATGGCCATTACTCTTCGTTGTAATTGGTTAGGGGATGGTTAGGGGAAATTTATAAATCCTTATTAACCGCATTAAAACTTAGGTAATAATTGGTTTAATAATTGTTTGCGCTACATCCATACAGCAGTAGCCGGTAGTATTGCAGCAATTAATTTATCAATCAATTACCTAATCATCATAAAAATAGCTTTACAAAATGATACCCATCAGCGATGACAACTCCGACCGTAAAATTTCCCTTTATGTAAACTACATCCTTATTGCCCTAAATATCATAGTTTTTATTGTGTACCAAAAATTTGGCACCAATACCAACTTTACATACAGTTATGCCACCGTACCGGCAGAGATTATGAGTGGGCACGACATTGTTACGTCATCCTTAATAGTAAGCGACCCGGTTAGCGACCGCCAGGTAGAGATACCGGGTTTGGGCATTACAGCCATACCTGTTCGGTGCACACTTGTTACAGCTATGTTTATGCACGGTGGGTTTGCTCATTTGGGTGGCAACATACTTTACATTTGGATTTTTGGTGATAATATAGAAGATAAGCTCGGGCATTTTAAGTACCTCTTTTTTATTTGATATGCGGTATCATCGCATCGCTTACGCATGTGTTGACAGATTATATATTTAGTGAAAACCACCTAATACCAAGCCTTGGGGCATCTGGTGCTATATCAGGCGTTATGGGTGCATACCTGTATTATTTCCCAACAAGAAGAGTAACGGTCTTTCTGATCTTTTTTTTATAAGAGTGCCTGCATTTATTGTATTAGGCTGCTGGATATTATTGCAGCTAGCTAACAGCAAGGGGTATTTAGGGGGAGGAAGCGAAGCCTCAGGTATTGCATACGCTGCTCATTTAGGGGGATTTTTTACAGGGCTATATCTCGTGTATAAGTTTCAACCCAAAAAAATCTGATAGTTAAAAACAGTTTTTGGTAGCATCCGTCACTAGGTGCAAATAGTTTTAAAAACCAAGGTATTTAGTTTCAGCAAAGCAAACGTGCGAAAATAACCGCCTTTTAAGTACGGGGTAATTATTTTTGCATATCTCTTAAACCTTTAAGTAAAGCAGTCAATCATCTGTTCAGCCAAACAATTGGCCTTATAACAAGCTTCACATTTACCCTAGCATAGTATTTTTTAAAAAAGTAGCGTACAATAAAAAATGTGTCAAGTATTAAAAAAGCTACTATGCTGTAAAATGGAAATCATTTTTAATAAATACAAGTACAGGGGTTGAAATTTAAATTACTAATTTGTTTATTTGCTCCAACGGGGTTACCTGTTTAAAGCACCACATTTTGGAAAAACAAAAGCGGATTTTAGTTCCACAATCAATTAAAGGTAATGGCTATGCAGTAAATATAAATTTTCTATCTAATGCTGCAAAGAGGTAGCACGTACACCAAATATTGAACGGTCTTTAAATTGCTTTCAGGCAAAGCTTATAACAACTTTACAGTTAATAAATTTATACCGAAGAAATAACAACATAGCTTATTTGCATGCTACTAATATAAAGCTCTACCAAAACAATAACACCCCCCATTCCGAATAAACTATAAAAAAATGATTTTAAGGTAAGGCTTTTCCTCTGCTTTAAAGAAGATGAGGTAAATACAAACCAATGCCGTTAAGTTAAGGATTAAAATGTTTGTCTTTACTTCACCCTAACCCTCTCCAAAGGAGAGGAAAGGCCTTAACTTAACGGCATTGAAATACAAACCTATAAATCCTTAACTTAACGGTATTAAACCATCAACAAAAAACTGTAATTATCTTTTCGCAACTTTATCTAAAAACAAATACCGCCCACGGTTTTGCTCTTGCGCAACATGGGTAGTTACATCAATATGCATAACAGGTACGCTGGCGCCTTTTATTGCTGGAAAGTTGGGCAAACCGGCACCATTGGGGTTAAAGGTTTTAATAAAGTTGGCAAAATAAGCTTGCATGGTGGCAGATACTTTATAATCATCTGCATCCCAGGCAAAAGTTTTATTGGTAGCCAGGTTACCCAGCGCATATTCAATTTCGGCGGAGTGTACTGCACCACCAGTGCGGGCAGCATTATCTTTGTTTGGCCTTGGGCGACTAAACAAATAACGGTACACAGCCTTACCGCTGTTTTTGCTTTGCATGTCAATCCATTTCCAGGTACTTAAGCCTATAAAGCGGTCGCTTGCAAGGTCTGTAGCGGTTTGCTGTACCGCCTCGTCTGTTGCGGGGCTGTAATATTTTAATGCTTCCGGCGCGTTATCCCCATATAATTTATGCACTGCTTTTACAAAATTTTCTTTAGTAGGTTCCTCATTTTCCATCACTGCATGGTAATCGCTTTCCTGCGAGTTCCATCCAGCTAATAACGGTATATGTGCTTGTTCGGCACCTTGAAAAATGCTATAAGGGCTTGTCGGAAAAAAGTAGCCATCAACAGTAACCTGAAATTTAAATACACCGTATTTCTTAGATGCATCCAACAAAGAATCTGCAGGCAAGGCCCTTAAAGCTACTAATGAATTGGCACCAATGCTGATGCCAAAATTAACGCCGGTTTGTTCGCCGGTAGCTAGTGGCACGGCAGCTAATGTGCCCAGCACAGAACCACTTTCGCCAATGGCGCCAGCAATTAAATTTTTAGATAATGGCGAAGCCATCTGCGCACTCACCGAAACAGAACCTGCAGATTCGCCGGCAATGGTAACATGCTTTGGGTCGCCGCCAAATGCAGCAATATTTTTTTGCACCCAAAGCAATGCCGCATGCTGGTCGAGCAAACCATAATTGCCCGATGCATGCCTGGCAGATTCTTTAGTAAGTTCTGGGTGAGCCATAAAGCCAAAAACACCCAGCCTATAATTTACCGTAACACTAATAATCCCTTTGGTGGCCATACTTTCACCATCATACCGCAACTCGCTGCCATCGCCCGCCACAAAGCCGCCTCCATAAAAATATACCAGTACAGGCAATGCTTTTTTGTTGCCCGGCGGTGCCCATACATTTAAATACAGGCAATCTTCATTAACTCCATTTGACCGAAAAACCATATCTCCAAAAATATTGTATTGCATAGCAGTATTACCAAATTGCTTCGCATTTTGTGTGCCTGTCCAATTTTTTACAGGCTGCGGTTCTTTCCACCGTAAATTGCCCACCGGCGGTGCCGCAAAGGGAATGCCTTTAAAAGATAGTACGCCGCTTTTTTCAGCAACGCCTTCCACAATGCCATTGGCGGTTTTTACAATTGTTGTACTTTGTGCCATGGTGCAAGTAGTTATTAAAAGGCAGTAAAATGTAAGCAGCAAACGTTGTTTCATATAAAATTATTAAGTGTAAATAATAAAGCAATTATTTAGCAATAATAGCAAAAGGCAGGCATTTTAACTTATTTAAAATTTGCGCAAGTATCGGGTTGCCCTGTAGCTTGGCAGTAAATACTTTTGTGTTATAAAACTAAACGGTATGCACGCACAGCAAAATATAAATTATAGCCGCATAGCAGCAGCACTCGAGTACATAAAAGAAAATTTTAAGCAGCAGCCCAACCTGGATGAAGTGGCGGAAAAAGTACATTTAAGCCCTTTCCATTTTCAACGGTTGTTTACAGATTGGGCAGGCGTAAGCCCTAAAAAGTTTCTTCAATATATTAGTGTAGCCCATGCTAAAAGCATGCTCAAAAATAAACAAGCAACATTGTTTGACACAGCATTTGAAACCGGCCTATCAGGCACCGGAAGGCTGCACGATCTGTTCATAAAAATAGAAGGCATGACGCCCGGCGAATATAAAAACGGTGGCGAAAACCTGCACATAAATTATAGTTTTGCCGAAAGCCCCTTTGGCAATATCATTGTTGCCTCCACCACTAAAGGCATTTGCTACATGGCCTTTGCAAATAATCAGCAAGTAGCACTGGAAACTTTGCAGCATCATTTCCCTAACGCAAATTTTAAACAAATGACAGACCTTACGCAGCAAAATGCCCTGTATATTTTTACACACGACTGGAGTAAACTAAACCAGGTTAAACTGCATTTAAAAGGTACTGGCTTTCAATTAAAAGTGTGGGAAACATTGCTAAAAATACCCATGGGCCAGCTGGATACTTACGGCAGCATTGCAACAAAAATACAAAACCCAAATGCTTCAAGAGCAGTAGGCACGGCTATTGGCAGTAATCCTGTCGCTTTTTTAATTCCTTGTCACAGAGTGATACAGGCCAGCGGCATGTTCGGAGGCTACATGTGGGGCAGCACCAGAAAAAGCGCCATCATAGGGTGGGAGGCCGCTAAGATGCAGGTAGAAGATTAATCTAAAAAAGCGTTTTTTAAAATGATGGCGTGCCCCAAGCCGCGGCGGCAAGGGGCCGGGCTATCATTCCAAAATCCGCAGCGCCGAACCTACCTTTTAGCTCCGCTGCTAAATAGTTTTCGGCGCTTTGCGTGTTTTTCCCTTTTATCCCTCACGCACCAAAACGAAGGGCTAAATTATTCATCAGCAAGCTATCTGCGAGTATTCCACCCGGTGAGCCACCCCCAAAGGATGGCTTACCGAATGGACTACTAACCGCAAAGCTATTCAATAAACGCTGGCACTTAAGGTTAGGCCGCCCAAACAAAAGCCATCTTATCAGTAAAACCAAACAATAATGATCAATCATACAACCATCACAAAAAAAGAACTTCACTATCAAATAAAACAAAAAACTATCACCCTTGGCGGCAACAAAAATTTAAAGATATTTGGAACCCTTCAATGCAAAGCTGGCAAGCGCATAAAACAACAAAATCGTGTTTTTTTTGTAAATGAACAGGAAGCAATTGACAACGGTTACCGGCCATGCGGGCATTGCTTACCACAAAAATATAAAAAGTATAAAATGGAATTATTCGATATTGATACAAGCATCAACTTATTGCCCATTGATGGTATTGTAAATTATTACGGCATGGTATTGCCACCCAAAGAAGCAACAAACTACCTTGATATATTACTATCAACTATAGAATGGAAAAACGATGAAGCAATAATTTTCGGCAAGCACATCATCACCAAAAGAAAAGTTGCTTGGTACGGCGATACTAATTTTACGTACACCTACAGCAACACCACCAAGCAAGCCTACACGTGGACGAAAGAGCTGCTGGAACTAAAAGCCATGGTAGAAGCAAAATCACAAACGAAGTTCAACAGCGTATTATTGAACTTATACCACAATGGAAACGAAGGCATGGGCTGGCACAGCGACGACGAAAAATCTTTAAGCAAAAATAGCACAATAGCCTCATTAAGCCTGGGTGCAGAACGCAGGTTTTTACTAAAGCACCGTACAACGAAACAAAGCGTGGCAGTGCAATTACACAGCGGCAGCCTGCTTACTATGAAGGGCAGCACCCAAAGTAACTGGCTGCATAGCCTGCCCAAAACAACCAAAGTAACAACACCAAGGATTAACCTAACTTTTAGGACGATGATTTAATAAGTTGCACATTAAATGCCTCCATTATTTAGTATAGCCAAAGTTTATGTTTACCCCGTTGTTGGTAAGCGTTTACTTTTGCCCAGCCTCGCTCTTGCTCAATAAACTGTAACCATTTCCAAAATCTACCGACTGAATCAAGCAATAAAAAAATATAGTAAACCAGGAGCTCTTAGCCTACCAATGATCTTTAAAAAAATTACCGGAAAGACGGAAAGATGGAAAAACGTTTTATATAAATCAGCAAATAGTATCAATACACGCATTTCCGCCTTACCGGCAAACAATGTTTTTCATTTAAAATCTATGTCAAATTTTTTTATCTTTTACCTCGCTTGTCGGCGATTTATACATAGAGATGCAACACTAACAATGGCAAAAAAGCATTTTGCATTTTTGCCGCTAATCCTTAAATTTATATCTAACAATGTACCATGGTTAATTTTCAGGAAAAACTTTTAGGCTATCCACAATATTGCAGGCAGTTTACCTGCAGTGAGTCACTCATTACCATATTTAGTTGCCCGCCGGAAGCCCGGCTGATGAAAAATAAGATGGCCACAATATGGAGCCATGAAAATTATATTTTTTATGTGCTTGAAGCAAAAAAAGTACGGCATACTCCAGAAGGTGCTTACGAGATTGGTGCCGGTAATTGCGTGCTGGTAAAAAAAGTGGCCTGGATATTAGAACAATTTTTTGATATTGGTTTTTGCCTGGTACTCTTTTTTATCCCTGATGAATTTATTTGTGATACATTAAAAAGCAGGTCGGTCCCCATCACCAAAACCAATGAAAAATATAAGCCCGTAATTACCTTACAAGCTACTGAAACGCTACAATCTTTTTTTGTTTCTATGTATGCTTATTTTTCCGGCACAACTACACCTGATAAAGCATGGCTCGAATTAAAATTCAGGGAACTGATACTTAACATTGCCGATAATCCAAAAAATGTGGAAGCGCTTTCCTATTTCTGCACATTGATGAGTGAGCCGAAGTCTGTTTCGCTGGAGCGGATGATGAACGATAACTATTGCTTTAACCTAACCTTGCAACAGTATGCAGTATTGTGTAACCGCAGCCTCGCTGCGTTTAAGCGGGATTTTAAAAATATTTTTAACAGCACCCCACGTAAATGCGATGCAAGGGGCAACCTTGCCAAGGTGAAGTTTAGCGGCTTTTCACTGCCAACGCCTAAAGCGCCAGTAGCTATTGCCAGACCCGAAGGGCTTACTGTAAGGTCGGGTGTTTCTAAAGGATTTGCGGTAGCAAAAATTACCTCAACCGTAGGTAGTTCAAAACGTTACTTTGAAATTACTTTTGTTGAGCCGAACGCTTCCATAATATGGATGCGCCATTTTTCAACCCGTAAGATTTTTACTTTTGACGGGCTTATTTCCGGCGTTAAGTATTTTGTAAGGGTAGGTGTAAAAAATGAGAATGGTGTAATAATCTATAGCGAAATCGTTAGTCAGTTTGCTATTTAAAATGCCCGCTTTACTGATGGGCACACGTAATGAAAAGTTTCCCCATAACGTGCTGGCTGTTAAAAATCCTATTACCTGATACATTGTTATGAAAATACCTGCTTTTATAACTGCCATTAGCGCAAACCCGTATAACCGCAGGCGTAACTTCTTGCAAATTGCCCGCCTCCTTAATTGAGGCGGTTTTTTTATGGGGGAGATGATGATTTAGATAGGGTCGCTGATGAAACGGACCAACACAAATTTTTAAGGATCAGGGCTGGTAAAGACAGGTCTTTTTTATTTAAAAATAGCTGCTAGAATTTCTAAGTTTAATGCCATTGATTATTATAAAAACAAAAGATCCGCCAAAACCGTATCAATCCGGTCAATCAGCGTCTCCATCATCTTTATCCAGCGTAGCTTTTTATCAATTTAAACGCTTCGCCCAAACAATCGCTAATATCGCTTGCCATCATTGCTTCCTGCGAAAATTTTTCTGCTGCGATATCTCCCGCTAATCCGTGAAGGTACACGCCTAAAATACAGGCTTTCTTTTCTGTGTAGCCTTGTGCTAATAAGCCACAAAGTATTCCTGTTAAAGTATCGCCGCTGCCTGCCGTGGCCATACCTGCGTTGCCAGTAGTATTAAAATAATGCTGCCCATCCGGACAGGCAATAAACGTATAGTGCCCCTTTAATACAATATAACAGTTTAGGCTAGCTGCTTTTTCAATGGCGAGCTGCAAAGTTTCAAAACTATTGTTTGTTTTGCCGAAAAGCTTTTCAAATTCGCCGGCATGCGGGGTTAATATAACAGGGTGGAGTTTTCTTTTAGGCAATAAATCTTTTAGGGAAGATAGTATCGTTAGCGCAGTAGCATCTATTACCAGAGGCAGTTGCCAGCCTTGCAGTAATTTTTTAAGCAGCTGTTTATTTCTGCTGGTATCTTCTAAGCCAGGGCCAATGGCGATGGCAGATTTCTTTATCCATGTTTTATCAGTGTCGTTAGCGGTTACAGTAATAGCTTCGGGTAAAGTTGTATGTATGACAGCTTCACAATCTGCCGTAACATGCAGGGTTGCAAGCCCAACGCCGCTTCTAACACAGGCTTTTGCACAAAGGACTGCGGCACCCATCATATTTTTACTTCCCGCATACAACAGTGCATGCCCAAAATTATATTTATGTGCAAAGGCATCCCTCGGTTTATAAAGCTGGTGTATCATTGCTTCATCAACAGCTTCAAATTGGGTGCGTATAGTGGCATAATATTTTTTATCAAGCCCTATATCCAATATATGTATGGCACCAGTATATACGGCGTTGCCGGATAAATAAAAAGCTAGTTTGCTAGTTTGGAAAGTAAGGGTATGGGTAGCTTTAATAATGGCATCGCTATCTAAAAAAACATCCGCACTTAAGCCACTGGGGATATCAATACTAATAACAGGGGCGTTTTGCTGGTTAATATAACTTACCAGGTAGGCGGCACTATTTTTTAAAGGCCTATCCAGCCCGGTACCAAATAAAGCGTCGATAACAATAGCATTTTTTGAAATGGAAGGAAAATCTTTTGCCGTTTTTATATAGGCTACTTCCATTTTTAATGCCGACAACCGGATTAAATTAATGGAGAAACCATCGCTTCTTTTTTTATTATCAAGTATGTAAACCGATACATTATATTTTGCTTTTAGCAATAGCCTGGCAATTACCAAACCATCGCCACCATTGTTGCCGGTACCGCAGCAAACAATAAAATGTTTATCAACTGTTGTATTTTTCTGCAGCCATTTAAAGCAAGCCGTAGCAGCCCTTTCCATCAGTACGGCCGAAGCAATTGGTTCTTGTTTTATAGTTTGTTTATCCCAATCCTGTATTTGTGCGGCGGTAAATATTTTCATGGAGTAAATCTACAAAAGAAAAGAGTACCCCCATCCCCAAAAGGGGGGTTATTGTTATAGCTTGTTGTTGTTTGGTAACAGTAATTTTTTCTTCTGAATATAGAAACAATAAAACTTATTAGGAAAAATTACTTACCGTTGGACCGATATATCCCCCCCCTTTAGGAGACGGGGGATTATTTATCCTAAAAAACAAACCTTGCAGAAATACCTACCGTGTTTGCTTCAAATCCAACTTTAGTTATAAGATTTAATTCAGGTTTCCAGTCTAATGAAATATTTAGAGGTATTTGTTCAAACTTATAATCTAGCCCAACAATGCCGGCAGCACCAATTGCACTTGTACTATGCCTGAAGGCCGCATAACCACCAGCGCCTACAAACCATTGCAAATGTGCAACAGTTTCTATTGGATGATGCCACTCGTACAAGGCGCATAGCCCAATGCCACCATCGCCAACGCCAACAATGCCTTCTACTGCGTTTGTTTCATTTAAAAAATGTTTAATCGTAAAGCCAGATGTGATGGCAGGCGAACTTGCACCTAGCCTTACGCC
>JANXVN010000087.1 GCA_025351645.1 Ferruginibacter sp. | reverse complement strand
ACCTGTATTCATAGCTTTTGAAGCTAATTAAATTAAAATCGAAAAATATTTTTTTAGTCTGAAAGAACCTGTTTATAGTACTTTTAGCCAATTGGGCGCTGCCACAGTTGGACAGTAGTGATATTATTTATATAAAAAATGAGGCAGTGTTATTGCCCCATTTTTACTTTACTTTAAACTTGTTATCGGAAATTATGAATTGCTGTAGTGCAATAATAATTTTTTACAGAAACTGAATTAAAATAATACAATGCCCTTTTTTATTGCTGTTTTTTATTTTTTACCAAAGTTTCAGTGCTTTGTGACATTTGTAAATGATGCTCCAGCGTAGAAATTTTACCAGCTGCCCAAGATTTTAGTGCAGTATCCTTTCCATTGCTTACTTCTTTTTTAAACTCGTCAATATCTTCTTTATGGTCGCTCACCATTAACTCAGTATAGGCTTTGTCAAAATCTTTGCCTGCCTTGCTTGCCAATTTATCATATTTGCTTTGGTTATCTGTACCTAAAACTGTAGGTATAGAAATGTTTTTGCTAGTAGCTAAGGCCTTCATTTCTTCATTGGCTTTGCTATGGTCGTTCACCATCATCTGCCCTAAATTTTTTACTTCGGGCAAATTGCCTTTTGTTAAAGCAAGCGTACCGCACTGCACTTCCAGCATACCACCATCTGCCGCAGTTACCACAAATTTTGTATCTGCTTTCATGTTGGTGCTATCAAATTTTTCTTTGTTTAAATCAACAGCCCCCTTTTTGCTATCTGTACTATCCGTATAATTATTACTGCCACTACCATTACTATTGCATGAAATAAGTACCATTGATGAAAGGGCAGAAATTACTAAAAAATTCTTTTTCATATTACTGTGTTTTTGATTGAGAATAAGTTAAGCTTACCTAATTGTTTATAGGCATACTACGCATAAATATTATGCTGATAATTAAACCAGTTACAACACTTTATTTTGAGAAAAATAATTCCAGTAAATAATAGGTGAGGAATTTAATCAATAAGGCTCATTTGTCCAAACAGGTATTATTACAACGTTTTGAGCATCCATTTGCTGCAACCAAAATGCCCGCTGTTGCCCATAGGGCCAGTGAGGTATTTAAAGCCAAATTTTTTGTAAACATTCATTGCTTGCTCAAGTTCGGGCATGGTTTCGAGGTATACATTTTTAAAGCCATTTCCGCTTGCTTTTTCCAGGCATTTATCAATAATCATCTTACCAATCCCTTTACCACGTGCAGGAGTAGAAAGGTACATTTTTACTAATTCACAGGTATCTTGCGGCAAGCCTTCAGTTGGGTAAATGCCGCCGCCGCCTACCAATGTGCCATCTAATAATGCTATAAAATAAACAGATAAAGGCTGTTGAAAAAGTTCGAATAAATGATCTGTAGCATCATCATAATAAACCGTGCCGGGATGGTTAGCACCAAATTCTTTTAAGGTTGTACGGATGATTGTTGCCAATGGGACGTTATCATTTAACTGAATAGTGCGAATTTCTATGGGCTGCATATCTTACTAAATATTTAAAATAAGTTTGGCTGCAAAGTAAGGGCAAACTAATTGATGTAGAGTAATAAAGGAGCAAGTGCAGAATAAATAATGTTTAATGGATCAGTGAAAGTCAAACAGCGTGGCTGTAAATATTCCCCGCTCCCGTTTTTTAAAGATGGCTTTCCAGTTGCCGTTGTAGCGTATCAAAGCTGGCACCAGGTAGTCCCCCGCATGTGTCATCTGCACTTCCATCTGCACTTTAAAATCGTACACGCCGGCATCGTAACTTAGGCTATAATTGCGGGCTACTACTTCATACGTCTTATCATCAAACCAAGTGGTCATTTCATCAATTACCACGCTGCCTTCTTTGCCGGGCTTTACTTTTTGTTTAAAGATGTAACAGCTTGTTTTATTGTATGCATCCATGTCAACGCTCATATCGTATGCGCCAGCCATATCATCATCATAAATGGATGTTTTATTGCCCATTAGCGGTATGCCCTTTATCTTTTTGCCAGGGTTGAAGAAAAGCATTTTTAATTGTTCCTTATGCTTTTCTATACCACTTTTTCCGTTAAGGCTAAACTCTGTACCGGCTACAATATTATTTTCTCCGCACACAGAGCCAATGGTAAAAAAAAGCCCTGCATATAATTGGGCCGTGTAGTATTTATATTGATGGCTGCTGGTATAAAAGTCGCCGGTGGCTTGTTCTTCCAGCACTTGCATGCTGCGGCAATTACTATCCCTTGCCTGTTTTGTTTTTCTGTATAATGTTGCTTGGCTGCTGCCATTTTTATCAACCATGCGTACATCGTTTATGGATGTATAATTGAGGATATACAAATTACGGAAAGCCTTGTAAAAACTGGTATCGCTTTTTATGCGGTTTATAAATGCGGGTACATTTAGTTTATTATTGAGCACTACTTCGCTTAGGGTGATTACTTTTTTGCCAACTAATATTATGCTGTCGGGAGTTAGTTTTTTGTTGCCCTCAAGCGTGCTTTCCGGCAATTTTTTTTTGCCAGGGATAATAGTAGTATCCTGTGCAATAGTTTGTAAGAATACCATCAAACACAGAAAAAGAAAGCATATTTTATTTGCCATGCCTTTTAAATTTTTGGTTTAATGTTGTATGTTTTTTGTTAGCTGAGCGGTGAGTAGGATAGCGGCTTTGGGAAATTAATAGTTCCGTCAACCGCGACAGGGCTTTTTGCCGCTGCGGGGTTAATAGCTTTTGTTATTTATGATGGATTATTTATTTTGGAAAAACCATGCGGTAATCCACTTTTACTTTTCCTTTTGTAATATCATCCAGTTTTCTTTTAAGCAGTGTCCTTTTTAATGGCTTCACATAATCTATAAAAAGCTTGCCTTCAATATGGTCGTACTCATGCAATATAACCCTGGCCGTAATACCGTCAAAAGTCTGTATATGGGGCGCAAAATTTTCATCTAAATAATTAAGCGTAACTATTTCCCTGCGAGTGATATCTTCCCTTATTTTAGGGATGCTGAGGCAACCTTCGTTATAACTCCAGTCGTTTCCATCCAGTGAGGCTACGTGCGCATTGATAAATACGCCTTTGTAGCCGGGCGCATCAGGATATTTCCCTTTGTCCTCGTCATCATCTTCCTCCATATTTGTAAAAATCTGTGCACTATCAATTACAAACAAGCGGATGTTTTTATTTACTTGCGGCGCCGCAATACCCACGCCGTTACTGGCATACATCGTTTCCCACATATCAGCTAGTAATTTATCAAGGTTGGGATAGGCGTTATCTATATCGTTGCTCACTTTTCTTAAAACGGGTGAGCCGTAGGCTACTATTGGTAAAATCATTATGTTATTTTGAAAATGGAATTATTTCTATTTCTTTTATTTTGAAAAAGGAGGCATCAGCTGTTGCCAAAGATGCCCCTAAATATTTTGCAGTAGCAGCAATTATTGCATCAGGCACAAGCAAATTGTAGGTAAGCCTGAATTTAATTGCTAATTCGTTTATAAACAGGTTTGTTTCGACTAATGTAACCCCACCTAAAAAGTCATTTATTATATCACGTTCCTTTACAGTCTGCCTAGAATTAACTTGTAATTCTATAGATGTCATTGAAGATACGGCAATGTTGGACTGAGCTATTATTTCACCCGCTTTAGCATTGCCTGCAAAAAAATAAATCAATACATTAGTATCACACACACGCGTTTTATTGTTCGCCATGCCTGATACTTTTTTGATACTCAAGCCCGTCACCAAAACTTTTTATCTTTCCAAAAAACTTCGCCAGCCATTCCTTTTTGGTCAGCATTTCATCCGGCTTTTTTGCAGCCTTCTTTTTTGTTTTTGCTTTTTCCATGGGGCAAATTTACAAAATTTCTACTGATTGCTTTGTAAATACTCCTGTAATATAATGGTGGCGGCAATGATATCTACATTGCCTTTTATGCGGCGGTCCTTTTTTTTCATGCCCATTTGCAGCATGGCGTCTTTAGCCATTTTGCTGGTGTAGCGTTCATCCACCGTTTTAAGCGGCATTTTAGGGAATTCTTTTTGTATTTTTTTGATGGCGGCTTCAACTAATGGCGTTCCGTGCGTATCGCTTTCATCCCAATTTTTCGGCAAGCCGATGATGATAAGTTCTACGGCTTCTGCTAAAAAATATTTTTTAAGATAAGGGATCAACTCTTTAGATTCGATCGTTTCCAGCCCTGTGGCAATAATCTGCAAGGGGTCTGTTACTGCCAAGCCTGTTCTTTTTCCACCGTAATCTATTGCTAAAATTCTTGCCATAATATGTTTCTAAATGATGGTGGTACTATGGTGGCTTAAAAATATATCCAGCAATACAAAAACCGAAAACACTACGGAGGCAATGCCATTAGCCGTCATAAATGCGATGTTTACTTTGCTAAGGTCGTTTGGCTTAACAATGCTGTGCTGGTAAAATAACATGCCGATAAATACTGTGATGCCTATCCAGTACCACCAGCCAAAATGCCCGTATTCTCCGGCAAATACTACACATAAAGCAGATAGCACGTGCAATAATTCTGATAATCTAAGTGCTTTTGCCTTACCAAGCCATGCTGGCATAGAGAATAATTTTTGTGATTTATCAAACTCAACATCTTGCAAAGCATAAATAATATCGAAGCCGCTAACCCAAAATATTACTGCAAACGAAAAAAGTATCGGCAGCAGGGCAAAGGCTCCGGTAACAGCGAGGTATGCACCGATAGGCGCCAGGCCTAAACCGATGCCTAATACTAAATGGCAAAGCGGCGTAAACCGTTTTGTATAACTGTAAAAAAGGATAACAAAGAGTGCTATTGGAGATAAGAGGAAGCACAACCGGTTGATAAAGAATGTAGTAACAATAAAAAGCAAGCAATTTATGATTACAAAACGCAAGGCACTTTCTGAAGATATAATGCCAGCCGGGATTTCACGGATAGCTGTGCGTGGGTTTTTAGCATCGAAGCTTCTATCAAGGTAGCGGTTAAAAGCCATTGCTGCAGAACGAGCGAATACCATGCAAAAGATGACAAAAACCAATTTTAACCAGGATATTCCCACATACATACCCCATGAAGTAATATGATTTGTTTCAGCATCCCTTGCCATTGTATTTAAAGGAAGCCAATAAGCCCCCAAAAAAAATCCAATAATTGCAAAAGGCATTGCAAATATGGTATGGCTGAATTTTACTAAACTTAAATATTTCTTTACGCTACTCATCAATTTTATATTACTGTACAATTATAATGCGTTTGTATTATACCCCTTCAGTGGATAGGGGCAAATGTGTCCTTACTAATTCCCATAATACAACACCTGCCGCCGTGGCAATGTTTAACGAATGCTTCATGCCCAGTTGCGGAATTTCAATACAGCCCTTGCATTGCCGGATGGTACTTTGCTCTACGCCACTTACTTCGTTGCCAAAAATTACCGCTATCTTATCCCCTGTGTTGTATGCTAAATCGTTCAGCTTTATGCTGTGCTGCGCTTGCTCTACAGCAAATACGGTGTAGCCTAATGCTTGTAATTCCTCTATTGCCAAGCCGGCATTTTCAAAGTGCTTCCAGGTAACTGATTCCTCTGCGCCTAAGGCTGTTTTCTTAATTTCCTTATGCGGTGGCACGCAGGTGTAGCCACATATATAAATTGCTTCCAGCAAAAATGCATCCGCTGTACGGAATACGCTGCCTACATTGTATGCACTACGAATGTTTTCCAGCACCACTATCACGGGTATTTTCTCCGATTGCTTAAACTCTTCTACCGTTTTGCGGTTAAGTTCTTCCATGCTTAGTTTTTCGTGCTGCATCGGTGCTTCTTATAAAATTTAGGTGCAAAAGTAATTTACATTCTGCAGAGATCCCCATGAATTGTACATAGACTGCCCATGAATTGCCCCGGGCTTAAGCCCGGGG
>JANXVN010000288.1 GCA_025351645.1 Ferruginibacter sp. | reverse complement strand
AATTAGGTATTGCCCGTGCATTGCTGGAAGTTAGTGCAGACTATCGCCCGGCTTTAAAAGCAGCAGGCATGCTTAAACGTGACCCACGTACTGTTGAGCGTAAAAAACCAGGCCGTAAAAAAGCAAGAAAGAGCTTCCAGTTCAGCAAGCGTTAATCCTCCAGCTCCATCAAATGGCGGAGAAGATTGGTTTAGCGTTTTCAAATTTTCAAATTTTCAAATTTTCAAATTATTACAATGGAAAATACTTCCTTACAACAGCAACTTCTTGAAGCGGGTGTTCACTTTGGTCATTTAAAGAAAAAGTGGAACCCTAAGATGTTGCCTTACATCTTTGCTGAAAAAAAAGGTATACACATTATTGACCTTAACAAAACCGTAGAAGGCTTGCAGGAAACTGCAGCTGCATTGAAATCAATTGCAAAAAGCGGTAAGAAAATAATGTTTGTTGCTACAAAAAAACAAGCAAAAGAAATTGTTTCTGATTGTGCTAAGCGCATCAACATGCCTTACGTTACAGAACGCTGGTTAGGTGGCATGCTTACAAACTTCAACACCGTTCGTAAGAGCGTGAAGAAAATGCAGAGCATCGAAAAGATGCTTAATGATGGAAGTATTGACAATCTTACTAAAAAAGAGCGTTTAACATTGACCCGTGATAAGGACAAGATGGAAAAAGTATTAGGTGGTATTGCGCAAATTAGCCGTGTACCAGCTGCATTGTTTTTAGTAGATATCGGCCACGAACACATCGCATTAGCAGAAGCAAGGCGTTTAAACATTACCACTTTTGGTATGGTTGATACCAATTGCGACCCTAATAAAGTGGAATTCGCTATCCCTTCAAATGATGATGCAACAAAATCTATCGCAATAATTGTTAACTACATCGCTGCAGCTATTGCAGAAGGCCTGGCAGAACGCTTAGCTGAAAAAGATGACGACGATAACAGCAACGAAAGCGATGAAAGCGCAGAAGCGAAAGCGGCTCGTTTTGAATCAAAAGCGGATAGCAGCGATGATCGTAATAAAAGAGCAAAAGGTGCTGCACCAACTAAACGTCGTGTTCCAGGCCCTGGAGTAGGCGGTAGAAGGCCAGCAACTGGCGGCAGTGGCGGGCCACGATAATAATCACAGGCATCAAGCTTATCATCTTACAAAAAACGTTTTGATGTAAAGGAGATACTGGGATATAATAGGGCTACTTAATTTATAGTTCTTTAATAAACAACTTACAATAACGCAAAAATTCATTCGTGTAAAAGCAAATGAATTTTTGTGGTTTAAAATAATTTTATGAGCGCAACAATAACTGCAGCCGATATCAATAAGCTGCGTCAAACAACAGGAGCCGGCATGTTAGATTGCCGCAAAGCATTAACTGAAAGCAATGGCGATTTTGAAGCCGCTATTGACTGGTTACGTAAACAAGGGCAAAAAGTTGCTGCTAAACGTAGCGACCGTGAAGCTAAAGAAGGTGTAATATTAGCAAAAACAACAGCTGATAATAAAAGCGGTATTATTGTTTGTATTAGTTGCGAAACAGACTTTGTAAGCAAGAATGCTGAATTTGTAGCTTTTACCCAACATATTATGGATGCTGCAATTGAAAATAATATTACGACAGCAGATGAATTAAATGAAGTATCAATCAACGGTACGAAGGTATCTGAAATGATCAATGATAAATTAGCTGCAATTGGCGAAAAAATTGCAATAAAAGTTGAAAGGGTGGATGCTGCTTACGTTGCATCTTACATACATGGTGCCAACCGTATGGGTGTTTTAGTAGGGTTTAATAAAGATGCGGTTGCTGCTGGTAAAGATGTAGCTATGCAAATTGCTGCCATGAATCCTTTAGCTGTGGATGAAACATCTATTGCGCCTGAAACAATTGCAAGGGAAAGAGAGATTGCCATTGAACAAATAAAAGCAGAAGGCAAACCAGCTGAAATGGCTGAAAAAATCGCCGTAGGCAAAGTCAATAAATTTTTTAAAGACAATACATTGCTAGCACAGGCTTTTGTAAAAGACAATAGCAAATCTGTTGCCGATTACTTAAAAAGCGTTGATGCTGATTTAAAGATCACTGAATTTAAAAGAGTTGCTTTAGGATAATTACCTACTATATTTTTTAAAAAGCGGAACGAAAGTTTCGCTTTTTTTATGGTATCTATCCTATAAAATTATTGGGTCGGCATAAAACATATATCTTCGCAGCGCAAAAAAAAACTCCAGTTATGCTACCAAAATACAAAAGAATACTTTTAAAACTTTCCGGCGAAGCTTTAATGGGCGATAAAAATTTTGGGCTTGATAGTGATGTTATAGCTCGGTACGCACAAGAAATTAAGAGCATTACAGATTTGGGCGTACAAGTGGCTATAGTGATTGGAGGCGGCAATATTTACCGTGGCATGAACGAAGCTGAAACTGGCATTGAAAGGGCGCAAGGCGATTATATGGGCATGCTGGCAACGGTTATTAATGGTATGGCCTTGCAGAGCGGGCTTGAAAAAGCCGGCGTGTACACCCGTTTACAAAGCGCCATTAAAATGGAACAGATAGCAGAACCTTACATACGCCGCAAGGCAATGAGGCATTTAGAAAAAGGGCGTGTAGTAATATTTGGGGCTGGCACTGGCAACCCGTATTTTACCACTGATACTGCAGGCTCTTTAAGGGCCATAGAGATTAAAGCAGAAGTTATTTTGAAAGGTACAAGGGTGGATGGCATATATACCGCCGACCCAGAGAAAGACCCGACAGCTACCAAATACGACAATATTACTTTTAATGAGTGCATTAGCAAAAATTTAAAAGTGATGGACATGACGGCCTTTACATTATGCATGGAAAATGAATTGCCTATCATTGTTTTTGATATGAATAAAGAAGGAAATTTGCTGCAGGTAGTTACAGGCGCCAAAGTTGGCACTTTGGTAAAAGGAGTATAATTCTTTATCAAATCAATATAATATAAAAAGCTTCCGGATATTTTCCGGAAGCTTTTTAAGTAAGTACGTCACAGGGGTTTAATCTTTTATTTTTATCGATTGGCTTTATAAAGCATCCAGGTATTGCTTAATGTTATCCAGCGTTGTTTTTACTGGCGTTATGGCTACAAATTGAACTGTTAGCCCAGCTGCCGGGCTTGCAGTTGTTACTGTTTGTTGACCCAAGTAGTAGCTATTGCCTTGCTTTGATATTATGATAACCCTTGCAGGTTTGCCTACTGGCACGTTGCCAGTAATAAATTGCTTTGTTGCCGTGGTGCCATACATGCAAACTACCGAACGTACATCGTTAAAAGCTAGAAAAGCAATGGTAGTAGCATTAGTAAAGTAAGTGGGTAAACTGGCTGCCACCATTGTTTTTGGGGCGGCAGTATCATAAAAATAACCACAGTTTAACCAGTTTAATTTTTTTGTAAGTATTTTATACCCTCCACTATCCGCTACAACATTATTTGAATCTGCAACATTGGGCATCCAATTAAATTGTTGGGTATTTGTAGAATCGCCATTAAATAGTTTCATGGCAGATGAGGGATTATTTTCCGTATAATGAATGCCTATTGTGCCAGATACAATTCTTATGGGATTTCCCACTTTTGTAAAGGCTATGTAAAATGAACCGCCGCTTACCAATACTTTATCATTCGAAATTGTTGGCCTATCCATGCGTATCATGTCTCCTTTGTTCTTTAATAAAATTGTCTGCACATCTATCTTGCCTGTTACAGCTTGCCCTCCTGCACTAAGGCTTGCAGGAAAAATGCTGCATTGCAGCCCAGACGTAAATAACAAATTTAAAGGGCCGCTATTGTAGGGTATTGTAAAATTATCTATAAGCAATGGCAATAAAAGGTTTTGTTTTAAATCCATTACAGGTAGGGTATCACTTATAGTGGTGTACCAATTGGTATTCAAAAATTGTTGCCCTGGGTCTGCAACAAAATAGTCCATATTTTTTTTGCAGCCATAAAATAATGGCGTTATTGCTATAAAAAGAAATACCGTATATCTTGTAAGTTTCATCTTTAAAAATTTAGGGCTGCCTAAGGTGTATAAACTGTTTTCAATTATAAGATAACAATTGTATACTTTTCGCAGCCTTGGCTTATGGTAAATCGAACCGCAGCCCAACCCTTAAGCCTAGCGTATTATATTTTTGTTTTAAGGTAATATCATCTTTACTTACTGGTGTAATATTGTACCGGAAATAAGGTTCGGCCAGCAAATGAAAACGGTCATTTAATTTATAGTAGAAAGACACTTCTGCCATAAACCCTATACCAATGTTGTTCCTGAATTCGTATACGGAATTTGAGCTGCCAGTAGTAATATTTACCGGCTTGTCGGTAGCATCCAATATCTCTCCTTTTTGCCAGCTATAGCAATTAAGAATGGCACCGGCATTTACATTAGTGTGCAGCCTGGCGTTACCCATTTCGAAACCAACCAGCAATGGTACATCAACTGTGCGGTAATGGTTGTACACGTTTTTATATTGTGTGCCTATAACAGCATAATTTCCTGTTGTATCGCCGGTTAACGAATTTACTATAAACCTATTTTGAACCACGTTGGAAGCCATGTAAGAAAACTTTTCGTTTATCTGGCTAAAGTTGATGCCTGTCTTAAAACTCATCCCATTATTAAATACTTTGGTGTACCTAAAGCCAGCGCTGTACGAAAATAAAATCCTTGTGGTGGCCTTTCTTTTTTGCAGGTATTCAGAGTTGGCAGTATCGCTAAAGCTACGGAGCGCATAATCCGGGCCGGCATAAAATTCAAAGTACCTTCTATCGCCTGCAGTATTCATTTCCATTTCTGGCCTATCAGGCGAGGTTAATAACGTAATAATTAACTGGGTATTTTTAGCGAATGAGCTAGCTGTTATTCTTTGTACATCAAATACCAATTGAGCTGATAATTTGTCAGCTACAAGCGTATCTGCTGCTATTAATTTATTATTTTCCGTATTATCTACATCATCTGAAACGCCGGTATTAGTACTGTGTACAGTAAATGCTTTTTTAAGATGAGCTTTATTTTTTCTGTTAGATAAGCTACTTTCTGCCATGGCTATTTGTGCATCATTTTCTGCATTATCGCCATTAACGGAAGACTCAGCTAATTTTATTTTTGCACCCGATGGCTTTATTGGCGCAATGGCTATTTGTCTGGTAATTGTTAAATCAAAATCATCTTTTAAATATTGGCTTACCGTGGCTTTTTTAGACAATTTTTCTTTTAAATTGACCGTTAAATTTTTATCTTTTATAATAATTAGAGTACCCAAACTAATGCTATCATTGCTATTTATACTGCTAGCACTTATACCTTGCTTATTTGTGGCAACTATTTTTTTATTACTAATTGTTATTTGGCTAGTACTATCCCCAGGTGTTTTCTCAGCGGAAAAAATATTTTTTTTTGTTGATTGATCAATAGGTTTTGTAGTGGATATTTCTTCTTTTCCAGTAGTAATTTTCTGTGTATACATAGCAATAAAAGCTGCCAATAAAATGGTGGCGGTAATGATAGCTGCCTTATTATTAAGAAGGGGCCACCAAAAAGCAATAGGCCTTCTTTTATTATTTTCCGCCTCAATGTTTTGCCAAATATTTGACGGCACCTCTGGCGAGTAATCGTTGAGCTGCTGCTTTATAAAATCATCAAATTTATTATCTTCCCTCATACCGCAATTTTTTGTACTTGTAATAGTTGTCTCTGTAACATTAGCCTTGCTTTTACTAATTGGCTACGGCTGGTGCCCGCTTGAATGCCCAGCATGGC
>JANXVN010000251.1 GCA_025351645.1 Ferruginibacter sp. | reverse complement strand
CTGAGAAGGTTCTCTACGAGCAATTTACGCCGGTTGGCAAAGCCTACCTCAGCAAGATGGACGCACTAATGGCCAGCCACCATCAGGTTGCGACTGGCCTCATAGTTCTCTTGAATCTTCTGGGCAGTTTCGTCGATAACCTGGCGCTGGCTGGCCATTAGTGCGTCCATCTTGCTGAGGTAGGCTTTGCCAACCGGCGTAAATTGCTCGTAGAGAACCTTCTCAGCTTCTTCGGCCTTACCTTCCTTCTTAAGTGTCGCAATAGCGTCGCGCGACGAGAGGTACAGCTTGCGTTGCTCTCCGATTTCCGCGAAGAGGGCTTTTTCTCTGTCGGACGCCACAAGCAGTCCAACCGCATTTTGGTACTCTGTTGACGCCTTGGATGACTGTGCCTGGTCTTCCGCAAAGAAGGTTGCCAATGACGGATCACTGCTCTTGGCGATGGCGGATGTGCGACGCACGCCAGCATGGATATTGCGAGACCAGTCGCTGATGATGCGTTCTGTCTTGATGGGATTGGACACCATCAATTGTAAATGGTAAAATTTATGAAACCATCATGCTTGATCCGGGAACCTATACTTTTTCTATTGATATGGGATGGAATGACACATCTGATCCTGTTTATTTAATAGCCGCCGCCGGAAATACATTGCCGGATATAAATAATATATCTTCAGCCTTAGGCTATTACAGTTTTAAAAATAAAAATATGCAATTTGTGATAACACAAACGCAGGCTGTCTCAATTGGCTTTTTAGCTTCACTTTTTTCCAGAAACCAATATTGGGTGGTGAAGTTGGTTAAGCTTGTAAAAAGTTAAAAAGCTGTTGAATTAATAATAGTAAGGTATTAGAAAATCAAATAGTTTAACGGTATTGGGTTAAGTATATTGAAAGTATACGTTGAAGCTTTCAAAACTTAAATTTAAAAGCAAATAGTATCACTGATAAAAAATAGATGGATATGTAAGTTGCCCCATCCTTATTTTCTACATTTAGTACAAACGGAGCAATAAGCAGATTCTTTTTACTAAAAATCCCATCTAATTTTAGATGGGATTTTTAGTAAAAGCTCTTATCTATTAAGCTAACAAAGTGGCTTCGTGTGTAATATTTGCATTCAACAATTTTGAGATAGGGCAATTTGCTTTTGCCTCTGCAACAGCTGCATCAAACTGCTCCTGGCCAATTCCCGGAATTTTGGCAGATATAGTTAAATGAGAATCAGTAATCTTGCCTTGGGCAGGATCTAAAGTAATGTCGCATTTTGTATCTATTTGATCTGCAGTAAAACCGGCTTTGTTTAAACCGAAACTTAGTGCCATACTAAAACAGCCGGCATGTGCAGCAGCTATAAGTTCTTCGGGGTTGGTACCTACGCCTTCTTCAAAACGAGATTTAAAAGAATACTGGGTTTTATCCAATGTAGTACTTTGTGTGGTAAGATTGCCGGTGCCTTCTTTACCTGTGCCGTTCCAAACAGCGGTTGCGTTACGTTTCATGTGTGTGTTTTATATTATTTTTTAAAAGAAAAATTGCTCGCTTATTATTTTGCCCCCCTTTACTTCATACATTGCTATCTCTTCCATATTTATCCTGCCCGTAACTTTCATGGTAGCGTCAAAGCCCATTGCACAACTTATAAAATTACCGCCGACAAGTAAATCGCTTACATAACCGCCATGCATATCTTCTATCATATCATTAAATTGCCTTCCCTTTTCTTTAATGGCTGGCAAGCCCTGTGCACTTTTAAGCATTGTTGAATTTGATGGTTCTATGCTCACACAGTTTTCATCAAACAATTCATCTTGCAACTCATCCCATTTATTTTTATTAAACAATTCTTTCATCCTATCGGCCACTTGCTGTGTTGTCATCATTATAAATTTTAAGTGTAATAAGTAATAAATTTATAAAAATGATTTTGCAAATGCAAGTTTGCTATAGGTTAACAGCATTGTTTTAATATTAATTTTTACTTTGCCGTTGGCGAAAAAATAGCATTGTATTTATCTTCATTAAACCCTACCAAAACGTTGCCATTTATTTCTATCACAGGTCTTTTTATAACACTGGTATATTCCCTCATCAATTCGATGGCTTCTTTTTCACCGATAATTTTTTGCTGCTGTTCTTTAGGCAGGCTGCGCCAGGTGGTGCTTTTTTTATTTAGTAGAATATCGTAACCAACTTTTTGGCTCCAGTAAGCCAGCTTATCTTTTGTAATGCCTTGCTTTTTAAAATCATGGAATTCAACGTCGATATTTTTCTTCTTGTACCAATCAAGTGTTTTTTTGATGGTGTCACAATTCGGTATTCCGTAAACGATAATTTTATTCATGTATATAAGTAAATATTTTAAGCTGCTGTTTTACCTGGGTTTTAGCAAGAAGATGTGCATAAATAAACCTACTTAAATGCGAAACTGAATTGTTAACAATAACCTAAACAGATTGTTGCACAATGGTATTGCTAATTAGGGAATTGTGTGGCCCCAACTTTTAATGGGCCTCTGGGGTGAGTAATTACCCATTCTTTAAAATCTTGCTGCGCTACCATGCCAATGCCATCAATAGTTTCGTTTTTAGTACGTATCCGTACTGGCTTATCTGTATAAAATTCTGCATTGGTATGGCTCCTGTCCCAGTACAATTCATCGCAATAAAGCGTATCGCCTTTTACATTTATTACCCGTACACTATCTTTTAAAAATACTTTGCTCTGTGTTTCTTTATAACGGGCATAATGTGCATCCAGCCTGCTTTCTATGCTATCCTTCAAGTCATAAAAATCAACATGTATCTTGTTGGGGAATTCTACATAAGGCACCGTATCCTGCGCCCGGTTCATAATAGCACCGGTTAAGATGGCCTTTTTTTTGCCGCCGATAGAATACTTTATAATTACATTTTTACCTACTTCTACTGCAATATCTTTTTTGTTATATTTTTCTACTTCTTCCAGCTTATTTTCGCAACTGCATAAAAAAAATAAGCCTGTAAAAATAACTACAGTAGCATTTTTGGGTAAAGATAAATAGCTCATGATGGTTGGTTATATGCAGTTATTTATTTCGCTAATGGCATACAGCCCTTTGAATAAGAAATTAACGTCGGCAAATATCTCGTTTTTAAGCTGCCCTGCAAAATACACCGCATCCCCGCCTGTTAAAACCACATTAAAGTTGCCATATTTGGATGCATAGTAACTAATGAAGCCATCAATTTCGTAAGCCATGCCCGCAATTACACCGCTTTGCAGGTTGGTTTTAGTATCGTATCCAATTACCGGAAAATTCCAGTCTTTTTGTACCAGGGGCAACATCGCTGTATGTTCGTGCATGGCCTTAAAGCGCATTTCCATACCCGGCGAAATAGAGCCGCCAATAAATTCATGGCTTTGGTTGATGAAGTTATAAGTGATGCAGCTTCCTAAAGCAACCACCAGGTTATTTTTGCCGGCATAAAAATGTACCGCAGCCGCAGCTAATGCCAGCCTATCCGCGCCAATAGTAGCAGGTTTGCCAACCGGCGTAGTAAAGTTTAGTTTGGTAAGATGAGATAATTTATGAAACCGGGTACTTTTCTTCAGCAAAGCTTCCATATTTTCATTGTGTTTAATTACCGATGAAAGGATACTGTTTTGTGGGTTATATGTTTCAATTATTTTTTCAACACCTGCAACACTATCATCTAAAAGCACTAATTCTTCTTTAAAAATAGTATCTTCAAAAACACCGCATTTTAAACGGGTATTGCCAAAATCAAAACACAGTGTCCTTTTCATTATGCTAATTAAGAATTAAAAATTAAGAATTAAAAATTCTTTGGTGCGGTAGCCATATTCCAGATACCATACGGTAATAAGACAAACAATAAACAATAAACCAAAAATTAAAAACATCACAAGTTGAAGCCGCTTAAATTTTTAAAGTGCCCGTTCAATTGAATCCTGCTTTTTAAGGTTTCCATTTCGGCTACAATCGGCAACACTTTTAGCAGGTGTTGCTTTAAATATTCTTCCCGCTGCATTTCATCAAAAAGGCCCAGCAAGTCATATTCTTCCTGTAGAGATAAGCCTGTATGGTGCGCTATATCGTAGCTCCGCAACTTATCGCCTGTTTTATTAAATTCTTTTTTTACTTTCAGGATAGTATGGAGCTTCAGCGTTATCTCTATCACTTTCTGCATTAGTACATCATTGCTTTTTTCATTGTTGGCAGGATAATTTACTATGGCGCCATTGTATAATTTATCAGGCACCTCTTTAACAATTTCCAAAATGCGAAACACTTGCAGCCCTTTAGTTTTTATATCCATTTCGCCATTGTCGTATGTTTTTATTATTTCTGTCACTTCCATTAAAGTGCCTAATTCACTTATATTGTCGTTAATAACGGTAGGTATGCCAAAAGGCTTTTGGGTTTCTTTACAATCGTTGATGAGTTGTTTGTACCGTGGCTCAAATATGTGCAGGTTAAGCTCTTCGCCGGGGTAGGCAACAATAGCCAAAGGAAATATCGCAATAAAATTGGTCATAATAATATAAAATAAGCCCGAAGTTAAATACTGAAAATTAAATGCCAAAAATGGCTTTATAATATAGCAACAATTATTGCTGTCAAAAGTTAGTAAAGGCTTTTTTGGCAATTAATTTATTTACAATCAATTTTGTTGCATGTGGCAAAAATACCTGCAGCAAATTCAGCAAGGCGATATTAAAACTTTGGCAAGGTGCATTTCATTAGTAGAAAATGAAGTGGAAGGGTATGAGCAATTGCTACAATTATTGCCAGCATGCAACACGCCCGTTATCGGCATTACTGGCCCGCCTGGCGCTGGTAAAAGCACGCTTGTTGATGCTTTGGTAGGCAATATTATAGCAGCCGGAAAAACAATTGGTATACTCTGTGTAGACCCATCATCGCCTTTTAATTTAGGCGCTTTGCTTGGCGACAGGATACGCATGAGCCGATGGTACAATAACCCAAATGTGTATATCCGTTCGTTAGCCACCAGAGGTTCATTAGGCGGGTTGCACCCAAAAATAATTGAAATAAGCGATTTGTTGAAAGCCGCCAACTTCGATTACATTTTAATTGAAACAGTGGGCGTAGGGCAAAGCGAAATTGAAATTGCCGGGCTTGCAGATACAACCATTGTTGTGGTAGTGCCAGAAAGCGGCGATGAGGTGCAAACGATGAAAGCTGGGCTAATGGAAATTGCCGATATTTTTGTAGTAAATAAAGCTGACCGTGCCGATGCCGATACGTTTGTAAAAAACCTTCGGCTAATGCTGGCGCCTGCCTTCAATAACAAGCAGTTTGCTATACCAATAATAAAAACAGTTGCGCTTCAAAACACGGGCATTGCCGAATTATACGAAGCCATCAAAACGCATATTGCCCATCAAGCCAAAAACGATAAAAGGCTGTGGCTTCTGGCAGAAAAAGCCCATCATCTTATTCAACAAAAAAGAATAGCTGGAATAGATAAAAAAACATTAAAAAATAAAATTGAAGAAGAAGGAAGTGATTTTAACTTGTATCGTTTTATACAGCAGTTTTAAGGATGGTGCTTTAAAAAAATGAGTAAAGTACTGCAGCAAAATGATTGGAGCTGAAGAAAATCAGACATTAAAAAATCAGAAATCATACATCCCCTTCTACTTCTTTATTGTTTTTCCACCAGCGGTAGCCAATAAAACCTACCAAAATAAAAGGGGTAAACATTAAATAGAGAATGCCGCTATTTAAGCCCTGAGCAGGGCCTTCGCCTAATTGCTGGGCAGTTTTAGTACAAATAGAGCATTGCGCATTTACAGAAGCTGCAAATGCTATCATCAATAAAAATATTGTAGCCAGTTTTTTCATTGCATTGCAAAGATAAAGCATAAAATTTGGGAAATATTTTTTGTTGAAGGTTGATTTTTTAGCGCCTTATATAAAAAAAACCTCATTGCGTATGGTATCCAATACTTCAGGGGTAATTTTTGTGGTAGGATTCCTTAGCTTAAACTCTTCTACTTTCGCATGCATCTGTTCCATTTTTGCATCGTACTCCATCATTTCTTTATTTTCAGGCAAAGTACGGGTAACAAACCTTTGTACATTATCTGTCAGCATATAAAACAAGGCGCCAAAAGCCATCCATATAAATAGAAAAAAAACAAAATCATGTATACTAAAGCCATAAGTAAACCAAAACCAAGCACAGAAAAGTATAGGGATCAGAAAAATTATTTTTTGCTTTTGTGCAACCATTATAACCCCAAAATAATAAAATGGAATAGCAAATAAATAATATCCGCTGTTTAGCTTGTAAGCAGTATAAGAAACTGCTACCAATGGAAATAAAATATAAAAAATGGTCAGGACCTTAATAATTCCTTTCATAAATAAGTAAGTGTTTGATAACGCTTTAATGTGAAATTACTAATGTTCTATAAATTAGTAATTTAATAAACATAGACAATATACGGTTTTAACTTATTATTGGTTTAATTTATAGGGCTAATACAATATTGGTTTTTGATATCCGCCTGTTATAACAACAGCATTAATTATATTTGCCGCCCATGGCACAAAAAAAATTACAACGTTTTGCAGATATAAAAACCTTTGCCAACGTACTGGAATACCCCGAAAATATGCAGGGCAAATGGGCAACTTTTTTCAAAAATCATAATCCAATTGTATTAGAACTAGCTTGTGGAAGAGGAGAATACACTGTTGGCTTATCCAGGTTAATAAACGATAAAAATTTTATTGGGGTAGATGTTAAAGGTAACCGCATTTACATTGGTGCTAAAAAATGTTTGGATGAGCAACTAAATAATGCCGCTTTTGTACGTACACAAATAAACATGTTACCAAAGTATTTTGCCGCAGGCGAAGTAAGTGAAATATGGATAACCTTCCCCGACCCGCAATTGCGTACTTCAAAAGCAGATAAGCGGTTAACGCACCCGCAATTTTTAAGGCTGTACCAACAGGTTTTACAGGCAGATGGAAACTTGCATTTAAAAACAGACTCGCCAAAATTATACGCATTTACTAAACGGGTTATTGAATTATACCAATTGATATTGGTAGAAGATAGCAATGATGTGTATGCCCAAAACCCATCAACCGAATTACAGATAAAAACGCATTACGAAGCGCTGGATATTGCGCAAAGTAATAAAATTTACTACCTTAAATTTAAGTTGCCGCTTGTAATTATAAATATGGATGAGCAGTTGCAGGAAGAGTTAAAACTTACAGAAAATAAGTAACTTTTCTATAGTAATAAGTATAACATCTTCAAAAACAAGTAACTTATTTTTTAATGAAAAAGGCTAGCTCCAAAAAAATAATTACAAAAATAGAAACGCCTAAAAGCACGGTAAAGGAATACACTTTTTTTGCAGATGTGTACGACGTGGTAAGGCAAATACCAAAAGGCAGGGTTACCTCCTACGGCGCCATTGCAACTTATGCAGGTACAAGGCTATCTGCCCGTATGGTGGGCTGGGCTATGAATGCAGCGCATTCAGCCAAGCCAAAAGTGCCAGCGCACCGGGTTGTAAACCGCAACGGCATATTAACTGGCAGGCATCATTTTGCCACGCCAACCTTAATGGAAGAGCTGTTAAAAAAAGAGAAAATTGAAGTGGTGGACAATAAAATTATCCATTTCAAAAAACTATTTTGGGATCCTGTAGTGGAACTGGCTTTATAATATCGTCCTACTCATTTATAAAACTTACTTTCGAAAAAAACGTATTAATAACAAGGTTATGGAAGCAAAAACAGTAATGGGCAAAATTACTTTTATCAACCACGATAAAAATTATGCAACAATAGAGTATGAGCACAATGGCAAAAAGAAAACCATTAGCGGCAACATTAGCGAAAAGGAACAGGAAAAATTAAAGAAAGAAAAAATCATTAAAAAAGTGCACCAGTTTCATGTGGGCGATGAAGTTAGTTTTATAGTAGCCTTATCTGGCCGCGGCGATAAAATGGTGGCTGATTGCCTGCAATTTCACTATAACAATGCGCTGGATAACCTTATCAATAAATCGTACGAAGAGAACCGTTTTGTGGGATACCTGAAAAAAGTAGAAGAAGATTATTTTGTAAAAGAAACAGGCAGCTATATATTTTTTCCGCTAATATTATCTCCTTGGGAAAAAAAGCCAAAAATAGACAACCTGAACGAACCCATATTTTTTAAGCTTGAAAATACCGATAAGCCCGATAAAGTAACCGCAGTGCTTTTTAGGAGCGAATACATACCCGAATATATGTACGCCTTGCAATGTGTTAAAAAGAAGACTGTTTTAGAAGCAAAAGTTTATAAAGTAACTGCCCACGGTATTTTTGTAGATGTAATTGATAAAAAGATACAAGCAAAAATTACGGCTGATAAAAAGGCTGCTGTTGAAAAGGCTTTACCATCCGTTGAATTTGGTGATGTATTAAAAGTAGTGATTACTTATTTGGGTACTTCTAAAATTATTGTTGCTCTAGTATAATATAGGTAAAAATAAAAGGCGGCAATATAAAAACTAAAAAGATAACTAAAAAGAGAAGCCCCGATAGAAATCGGGGCCGTTTACCAAAACTAACTGCTTATGAGAAAAAGTTTATATTAAATTTTGAATGTTCTAAATACAATTGTGCAAATCGGGTGCCATAAGTTTCAGGCGTTGTTAAGGATAATACAATAAATGTTTTATTATCCTTAATGCATAATTGATAAAAAGAACTTTTTAGAAAGTGGTAAATTATATTCTTCACTTCCTAATAGGATATAAAGGTAAAGTAATAGATTAATCCAAAATGTGAACGAATACTTAATAATTACATCTTTAACATTTTGTTGATTGTCCTATTTCATAAACCCTTTTATCATGTCCATTAATCCACCGCAACTACTTGCCTGATTTTGCTGTTGCTGTTGCGCCCCGCTTGTAACCTTGCTTATGATGTCATCCAGCCCAATATGCCCATCGTGGTTGGCATCTAGCCCACCGTTTGTAAATTTACTTATCAGGTTTCCAATATCAAACCCACCAACAGCAGTTTGGTTGCTGCCACCTGTTAACGAATTGATAATGCCGCCAATATTAAAGCCTGTATTATTAGGGTCGTTGGTTTTATTTATTAAATTACTGATTACATTGGGAATTAAGCTATTAGCTACGCTACTTGCCTCGTTGCCAGACAAGCCATGATTTGTTGTGAGTTTATTTGTAAAGTTGCTGATAATATTACCCACTATGGGATTGTTGAGCAAGCTGTTGCCTCCGGTTTGTGCACTAGCATTGGTTGAGTTTCCATTATTATTGAAAAGTGACAACACGCTCTGCAAACCACCGCCTGCTAAAACGCCCTGAAATTCTTCTGCCACAGAATGAGTAGCATCTGCAATAACGGCATCATTTTTTTCATTAGGGATTGCCGGGTTATTTGCCACAGTGTCACCCCCAATTTCTTTTACAAGATTAAAAAGTTCTTCCAGCATGCTTTTATTTTACATACAAATTACGTAAAACAAATTTAAATGCATCTTCTATGGAACTTTTTTTTAAAAATGCTTCTAACTTTCCGTAGCTAATTTTTCTGCATTTTCAGCAAACTGTAAAGCATCTATAAAATCCTGTATTTCACCATTTAAAACACTATCTAAATTATAAACTGTTAGTCCAATACGGTGATCGGTAACCCTGCCCTGCGGATAATTGTAAGTGCGTATTTTAGCACTTCTATCTCCGGTGCTCACCAAACTTTTTCTTTTGTGGGAAATTGCTTCTTCTGCCTTACGCACTTCTTCATCGTATAATTTAGTACGCATCATATCCATGGCTTTTTCTTTATTGCCTAGCTGGCTACGTTCGGTTTGGCACATTACTACAAGCCCGGTTGGCTTATGCGTTAAAAAAACTTTCGTTTCAACTTTATTTACATTTTGTCCGCCAGCACCGCCACTCCGTGCTGTTTCCATCTTCACGTCGCTTTCTTTTAATTCAAAGTCAATTTCTTCTGCTTCCGGCATTACGGCTACAGTGGCGGCGCTTGTATGTACGCGCCCGCTTGCTTCTGTATCGGGCACCCGTTGTACCCGGTGTACGCCACTTTCAAATTTCATGGTGCCGTAAACATCATCCCCAATTACTTCTACCTGTACTTCTTTAAAGCCGCCTGCCGTGCCTTCGCTTTCACTTAACAGCGCTGTTTTCCAGCCTTTTTTCTCACAATATTTTAAGTACATCCTTAGCAGGTTGCCAGCAAATAACGATGCTTCATCGCCACCGGTACCAGCCCTTATCTCTAAGATGGCATTTTTTTCATCATAAGGGTCTTTTGGTATCAGCATGTTGCGCAGGGCTTTTTCCCAAGCTTCTTTGCTTTCTTCTAAAGAGGGCAATTCTTGTTTGGCGAGGTCACGCATTTCCGCATCGTCGCCATTAAGCACCTCTTTGTTAAATTCTATATCGCCCAGTACTTTTATATATCCATCCCTTGCTTTTACAATTTTTTCAAGGCTGCGGTATTCCTTGCTGGTAGTCATAAACCTTTTATTGTCGCTCACAATTTCAGGGTTGGTCAACGCAACGCCTAAATTATCAAACCTACCTTTAATAGCATCTAATTTATCTAACATAATATATTCTTATCCCTAACGGGGATGATTGCTTTTTATAATTAATTTATATTCCTTGCGGCAAACAAACATCGTTGCGCAATGTTTTTAATAAAGCACTAGCACAACGTAACTTTGCGGCGCCTGATGCCAGTAAACAAAGCTGGCGGCAAATTTACATTATATCAACCAATCATTTTGTACAGAAAATTTACAGCAGATTACCTTTTTACCGGGCACGGGCTTTTAGGTAGCAATTTTGTTTTAATATCCACCGCAGAAGGCATAATAATAAACATTGTGCCTAAAGAAGATGCGGGTGACGATATTGAAGTTTTGAAAGGCTTGTTATGCCCGGGGTTTATCAATGCGCATTGCCATTTAGAATTAAGCCATTTAAAAGATGTTATCCCGGCAGGTACAGGCTTGGTGCAGTTTGTGCAGCAGGTAATTTCAAAAAGAACCCCGCTGGACGAAGCAAGGCTATTAGCCATGCAGGCGGCAGAAACCGAAATGTACAACAGTGGCATAGTTGCAGTAGGGGATATTTGCAACACTGCGGATACCATCTCTATAAAACAAAAAAGAAAATTGCACTGGCATAACTTTATTGAAGTAAGTGGTTTTGTAGATGCCGCGGCCATGCAACGTTTAGAAGCTGCAAAAACAATAGCTGCAGTATTTGCAGAGGAGCAGCAAAAATTTTCTTTATCGCCCCATGCGCCTTATTCGGTATCCAAAATACTTTTTGAGCAATTAAATTTTGAAACTTCCAACCAGCTAATTACCATCCATAACCAGGAGTGTGCTGCGGAGGATGAATTGTACCAAAATAAAACTGGCGATTTTTTAAGCTTATATAAAAATTTTGGGATAGATATTTCATCTTTTAAACCAACGGGCAAAACCAGCCTGCAAAGCTGGCTGCCTTATTTTGCAAATAACCAATCTGTAATATCGGTACACAATACGTTTTGCAGCCAGGCAGACCTAGCGTTTGCAAGCCAGCACCCTCACCTATATTTTTGCCTTTGCATCAATGCCAATAAATACATCGAACAAAATATACCGCCTATTGATTTGCTACGGAATAATAACCGTACCATTATTATCGGTACAGATAGTTATGCAAGCAACTGGCAATTAAATATTTTAGAAGAGATTAAAAGTATACAGCAGGCAACTGCTTTTAATATTCCGTTACAAGAAATTTTGCAATGGGCAACTATTAATGGAGCAAAGGCTTTGCAGGTAGATGATACGCTGGGAAGTTTTGAAAAGGGCAAAAAGCCAGGAGTGGTTTTGCTACAAAATCTAGTTGGGTTAAATACTACAGCAGCATCATTTGCTAGTCGGATCTTGTAGTTGTCCAGCCAGTTTGGTTATTGGCATTGCCTGGCTTTTCATCGTTGGCTACTTGGTTTAAAATAATGTTTTCGGTTTCGATATGTGCCAAAATAGTTTTGTACCTGCTTTTGCTGGAAACACCCCAAAACAGAAAAAATACGCCGATAATGATGGCGGCTAAACCTGCATAATAAACATTGTTGTTGTTAGAAGGTGAATATTTCCATAGCGCAATACCCAAGCCCGCAATGCCAATAAACAAGCCTTTTGATACACTGGAATCTTTCTGATGCAAAATTTCTATTGCCTTGCTTTCTAATAAAGCAATTATCATTAATGCATCTTTTTTATTAATGGACCTGGCAATCAATCCATTGTAAATTTCTTCATCGGTCTTGCCAATTTCTTTTTCAGCAAAAACAAATGCCCAGATAGAATCGGATATTTTATAAGAAGTAGTATCTTTTGTAAGCCCATTATTTTGTGCGGCCGAAGCATCTTTAGTATTGAAGGCAGCCATATCTAAATGACGGTATTCAAATATTTCCTGCAAAAGCTGTAGCGCTTCGCTGGTAAGGCCCTGCGAATCAAATTGCGCCAAATGAAGTAGCTGTTCATCCGTCATCCGCAAATAATTTTCTTTAATTATATTTTCGTTAACCATGGCCTTGCTTTTTTGCCGGTAATGCGGAAAGAGGGACAATTATAAATAAGAGTTACCGGCTTGTGTAGCGAATTTACTTTAATTGCCTGCCATTTTGTAAAGATAATATTTGCCAATTGAAAAATGCCTATTGCCTTGCCTGCCAAGTAATCATCCTAGCACTTCATGCAAAATCATCAACGTTTTCATGTGCCCAAAATTTGGGATGTGCAATGAGTAATATACCTGGTAATACAATAGTAATTTACGGCGTACATCGTGGTGCAGCTTAATATCTGCCAGCTCATACGGCTGCATCACTTTTAATAATTGAGAGGTGATGAGCGCATTTTCTCCATCTATAAAATCTGGGTGCGCCGGCAGCTCAGTAACAAAACTACCTTCCTGCAAATCCAGTACATTTTGCTGCGCATTATAATCATCATTCATCCTGAAACCAAAAAAATGGGTTAAGTGCAAAGTAAAATATAAAGCAAAGTTTGCAGTTACGGCTTTGTTGGCGGCATCCAATTGTAGCAGCGCATCCTCACAAAAATAAAATAGGTCGGTATTTTGCTCTGGCTGCGGCAAACACTTTTGCATCAGTTCCACCATGTATAAGGCAATGCTATTTTTAATTACATCGCTTAAAACCTGCTGGTATAAAAAATCCCATTTAAACTCTTTTATGCGCTGCATATTTTGCAACTCGTTGTGGTACACCACCATATCTAAAATAGCGCCTGGCTGAAAATGATTGGCTTTGGCAGATGATTTTTTAGTAGTCCGCACACCATTAACCATATACGTCTGTATGCCAAACAGTTCTGTAAAAATAGCTACCACTACGCTAGTTTCACCGTATTTGGTAGTACGTAAAACGATGCCTTTTGTTTTGTGTGTCATATACCCCTCATCCCCTGAAGGGGTGATTAACAGCCGTTAATTTGCGTGGCTCCTACAAAAATAGACAATTACTTAAACTATGCCTCTTACTGGTTGCGCTTGTATTGCCAGCTTGTTTATTATTAGTAGTGAAGCGGCAAACATTGCCTTACCTGGCTATGGCTAACAACTATAAAAGGCTTTTCTTTGCAAATTGTTTTTAAATTGATTACCTAAATATATTTTCATGTGGCAGCGCCTGGCTAAGTTTGTACTACAATATCGATTGCCTCTTTTAATAGTATTATTTGCCGTAACTGGCGTTATGGGCTACTTTGCCAGCAAGGTTACTTTAAGCTACGAGTTTGCAAAATCTATACCGGCAGATAACCCCAAATACCTTGATTATGTTGCGTTTCGACAAAAATTTGGGGATGATGGCAATACGTTGGTAATGGCTGTGCAGACAAATAAAATGTTTGAACTACCTACTTTTAATGCTTACCGGCAGTTGCAGGAAAGGCTGAAAAAAGTAAAAGATGTAGATGGCGTTATAAGTGTTGCCGCCACTATAACCCTACAAAAAAATGAACTTACCCAAAAGCTTGACCCAACAAAAATATTTGCCGATAGCATTACTACACAAGGAGGATTAGATAGTGCGAAAATTACCTTTTTAAACCAGCCTTTTTACAGGACGATTTTATACAACGCAGATTCCAGCGCCTATTTGATGGCCGTACGCATTAATAAAGATTCGTTAAACTCTGGCAAGCGCACAAAAATTGTTGCTGATATTACCAAAGAGGTAGATGCTTTTGAAGCAGAAACAAAAATAACAACGCATTTAAGCGGGCTGCCGCTGATACGTACATTGGTTGCGGTTAAGATCAAAAAAGAAATGCAGCTTTTTTTACTGGGTTCTTTTGTTTTAAGTGCGCTAATATTGCTCGTATTTTTCCGCTCTTTCAGCACCATGATACTTTCTTTATTGGTAGTATTGTTGGGTGTAATATGGAGCGTTGGGCTGTTGTACATCTGCCATTACAATATCACTTTGCTAACTGCATTAACGCCGCCGTTGATTGTTGTTATTGGCATACCCAACTGCATTTATTTTATCAATAAATACCATAGTGGTTATCTCGCCACAGGCGATAAAGAAAAGTCGCTGGTAGATATGGTTAGCAAGATGGGCGTGGTAACGTTGTTCTGTAATATTACCGCTGCCATTGGTTTTGCGGTATTTGCTTTTACAAGAAGCTCTATCTTAAAAGAATTTGGCGTAGTGGCAGGCATCAGCATCATGCTGATATTTGTTATCTCTTTTATATTATTGCCAGCCGCTTTAAGTTACCTGCCCCCACCAAAGCCAGCGCAAACAAAATACCTTAACAACAAATGGCTAACTGCTTTTTTAGAGATGATAGAGCATTGGGTACTCAACCATAAAAAAGTTGTTTTTAGCGTTACGGTGGTAGTGCTGGCCTTCGCCATCATCGGCATTTTTAAATTAAAGACAGAAGCATTTATAGTAGATGATTTGCCAAAAAATGAAAAGATATACACCGACCTTAAATTTATGGAACACAATTTTAAAGGCATTATGCCGCTTGAAATTATGGTGGATACAAAAAAGCGCAGGGCGCTTTCTGGTATGCGGGCGTTAACGGTTTTTAGTAAAGTAGATTCACTATCACAATATATTACGGCGCAAAAAGAAATGAACCGCCCGCTAAGTGTAGCCGAAGGGCTGAAATTTGTAAAGCAGGCTTTTTACGAAAACGATTCCGCAAATTACCAGATGCCTACTTCATCCGACATCGCCTTTATCGGCGATTATTTAAAGCCGGGCAAACAAGATGGCAATAGTAAAAATAACATAGCCAGCATGCTCACAAGTTTTATTGATACGGCAAAGCAAACCACCCGCATAAGCATCAACATGGCAGATGTAGGCACGCAAAAATTACCAGCCATTATAGACGGCATTAAGCAACAAACGGATAAATTATTTGACAGCAGCCAATACAAAGTAACCCTAACCGGCAGCAGCGTAACATTTTTGGAAGGTGCCCGTTTTATAGTTAATGGCTTGAAGGAAAGTATCTTTTATGCTTTTTTGCTGATAGCAGTCTGTATGCTGTACCTATTTAAAAGTGCCCGTATTTTGTTATGTTCTTTAATACCCAATGTTATACCGCTGATAGTTACCGCAGGCATTATGGGCTGGGTAGGCGTACCGCTAAAACCCAGTACCGTATTGATATTTAGCGTTGCATTAGGCATTGCCATCGATATTACCATCCGTTTTTTAGTAAACTATAAACAAGAGCTGCCCAACTATAATAACGATGTAGCCGCAACGGTAAGCTCTACCATAAAACATACGGGTTTAAGCATTGTGTATACTTCGCTGGTATTGATAGCAGGCTTTATTATTTTTTGCATGAGCAGCTTTGGCGGCACCAAATCTTTAGGCTGGCTAACTTCTGTAACGTTGCTGGTGGCTACGCTTACTAATATTATTTTGTTGCCGGCTTTGTTGTTGTTGCTGGCGCCGAAAAAGGCGGGGGTTGTATTAAAAGATTAATATTTTTTTGTTCAATTGCTACAGTAGATAGCCTTATAAAAATTGGGGACCAATTTTTATAAGGCTATCTTTTTTATGGCTTGCAAAATATTATCCTGCTGGCTAATATTTAAAATCCTTTTATAAATCCGCATATTACTCAATGTATTATTCAATGCCGTTAAGTTAAGGATTAAAATGTTTGTCTTTACCTCACCCTAACCCTCTCCAAAGGAGAGGAAAGGTCTTAACTTAACGGCATTGATGTATTATTATTAAATTGTTTTACCGCCGCTGCATTTTATCTGTAACTAACATGCAAAAATATTTTAAAAAACTTTTTCTTTTTTAAAGTAAAACTCCCCCTCATTCGTTCTACATAATAACAACAATATATTTTAAAAGCAGCTTAAAAAAACAACCTGCTTTTAAAGTAAAATAATAAGACGGCCGTCTTCATTTATATAATAACAAAAACTTAAAAAATTACAAAATGAAAAAAATGAAAGTTGTCCTTCCGGTAATATTTGGCTTAGCTATCGTAACCGGATTAGCCGCTATCTTACTGGCCGCTGTTTCTAAAATATTGATAGTGGTGGGCATTATGGGAGCCATCGTAACGTTTGCCGCCCGTAAAATAGCACGCCGCAAGCAACAGTACGCAATGTACAGAGGGCAAGGCTTTAACCAAATGAATGATGGCAATGGTTTTAACTATGGCAGGCCTTCTTTTTACCAAGGAGATGTAGTACCGGTTAGTAAAAGCCAACGCCGTTCAGGCATTATCCCTATCAACTAAACAACAATAAAAAAAATTATAAAAAACAAATTATGTACAACAATCAAACAGCGCAGGATGCACAGAGCAGTAATAAATTTAGCCGCTTTGACCGTCAGTGCGGAGGTTTCGGGCAGCAAAAATTTGGCAGGCATTTTATGGAAGGCATGCAGCAATTTACCGGCCGCCATGGCAACAAGGTACCAGTTAATATAGAAGAAGATGATGCAGCTTATTACCTGCATGTATATGCAGCAGGGCTTAAAAAAGAAAACTTTACGCTCTCTGTAAAAGAAGAGGTGCTTTCCATTTCTTACAAAGCAGGTGGCAGCAATGCAGAAAGCAAATTTTCTCACCAGGAATTTACTGCCAATAACTTTGAACGGTTGTTTCAGTTAAACAGCAATGTAATTACCGAAAAAATCAGCGCAGCTTATGCAGATGGCGTGCTTAAAGTTACCTTGCCTAAAAACCCGGAAACAGTTAAACCCGCACAAAAAGTGACAGTAAATTAATATAGCTAGCATACAACCAAAAGCCGCGGAACATCCATGTTTCGCGGCTTTGTAGTTACTATTTTTTGAGTAATAAAATTATTATTTTTTCAATATAAGCTCCATCTGGATATTGCAGCGTTCATAAGGCGTAGGGTGCGCCGCCACTTTTTGAAAGCCTAATTTATGGTACAGGTTAATTGCTCGTGTAAGTATGGTATTGCTTTCTAAATAAAGTTTTAAAGCTCCCAACGTAATAGCTTTTTCTACAATAGCCTGCCCTAACAGCCAGCCAATATTTTTACCATTAGCTTTGGGCGATACCACCCTTTTTGCCAGATAGAAACCATACTCTTTCCAGTTATTTTTATTAAAGCACAAACGCCTACGGTTCATCATTGTATTACGCCACAGCAATGTAACCGCCCTTGTTTAAAAATGTATCCCTTGGGGTTATCCAATGCTTTATAATCCTCCGCCTCCATGGTAAAGTAGGTAGATATCCATTCTTTGTTTAGCTCTTTAAAAGCTTGCTGGTATTTAGTTTTGTAGGGTACAATGCCTATAAGCAGGCTTTCCCTTTTTTGCGTTAGTCTTTAACTTGTACTATTGATTGTTGTTTTAAAAGAAATTCCCATTCTTCAATGGCCTTCCACAAATCGTTTTTAGTTTGTGCCGAAATATTTTCAATAGCGCTATTTACATCGGCATATTGGTGCTGTATATTTTTTATTTTCTTTTCCTTTACGGCTGACTTTTACCACATTTCTACGTCCATCTTTTGCATCTTTTTTTTCAGTAACCAAACCCCTTTTTGCCATTTCGCTAATAAACTTGCTTACCGATGGCTTAGAATGCCTAATCTCTGTAGCAATGCTAGTAATAGTTTTTTATCATTGGCAGATAAACATAAAATACCGGCAACCATTTTGGCTGTAAATCATTGCCATACAATTGATACAGCTGAATGGCATCGTCTATAATTTTCGCAGTCAGCATCCTAAGCCTGCTGCTTAAGGCCATCTTACCTGTCTTAATAAAAAACTCTGGTTGCATAGTTAATTACATAATTCATTATGCACTTAAAATAGAAAATGAAATAAAGTTGATATTATTAAATGGCATAGATTATTATTGCTATCACTAAGTGATAAGTTATTACAGTTTAATTATCTAAACTTTTTTCTATAACTCAACTAAATATTTGATTGTGTGCTATCAGCATACTTTGTTCTTCCACCTCTTCCACAGTAAAGCATTATAATTAGTAACAAATCTTTAAAATTATTTAAAAATTATGTACTGCCGTACACTATGAACGATAAGTTTTGTAATTGTATAATTTGTAAAAACTAACCAAATGGAATTTCAACTGACTTTCGAAAGCGACGATGCTGCGCAAAAAGCTATCGCATTTAAAAAATTTGCTGAACAAGAATCTGAAAATGGTATTGAAAACTTACAAGTAGAACAGGCAAAAGGCAAGCCCGGCGACCAGGGTATTGGGCAATTCCTTGGCTCTATAATTGGTAAAATTTCTAGCAGCTCCAGCGCCATAAAAAGTATAACCGACCTCATTAGCCGCTTTATGGAATTGTTTGATGGTCGGTTAATAATTAAAGATGGCACAGGAAGGTCGCTGGTTATACCTGGCGGCAGAAAGCTTACGCCGGAACAAAAAGAAAATATCGCTATTCATTTTAGTTCACACCAATAGTATGACCCTTGACCATTCTCATACCAAAGTAATTTTAATCGGCAACAGTGAATTTCCGTACTGGCCGGATGGTGATATAAAAAACATCGAGGTTAATTTAGAAAAACTAATAGATGTTTTATGCGACGCCCGAATGGTAGGCATTATAAACCCCGGTAACATGGTAGTACTCGCCAATAAAAGCAGGGTAGATATACAGGTTGGCAGAAGCGATTTTATTAACAGTTGCAAGCCGGAAGACAACCTGATTATTTATTATGCCGGGCATGGGCTTATTGATATTGACAATATTGATGAACTATACCTGGCTACCAATGATACCAGGATTACCAATAAAAGAATAACCTGCGTACCATCTGAAGAGTTAAAAAGTGCATTTTGGTAAAATGCAGGGCAGGCAATAAAATAATGATACTCGATTGTTGTTATGCGGGCAAGCTTTCCGGCCTTTTGTCAGATGACGAATCGCTGCGCATTTGCCACTGGAGCAATACACAGGGCGTTTACTTTATGATGTCTTCCGATAAAGATGTGCCTTCCCGCTTTGACCCGAACGATTGCACCATCCCCACTTTTTTTACACAACGCGTTATTGAAACCATTAAATCAGGTGCTGATAATGATAAGGATATTTTGACGCTGGATGATTTTTTTAATATCATGAAAGATAGTTGAGATGATAAAATTGCGCCCAAGCCCATTAAATTATCTTTAAAAGAAGTTGGCAGCCTGCTCTTTTGCTTTAATCATTTTAAACTTGATAAAGCAGTTGCGGCAAATGGCAATACAGACGAGCTAAGATGGAAGGCGATTTCTGAAGACGCAAATACAAAGCCTGACATCATAGAAAACTTTTTGTTGACCATAAAAAATCCGATACTGGAAAATACGGTGCTTGATTTTTGGGGCAAGATGCAGGATGATTTTAAACTACTTGCAGAAGCCAGTTCCAAAGGGTCTTTTGAGGCATTAAGGGATTTTATCAAAAAAAACAATCCTGTACCACTGGCTAAAAAGATGGCTTATAAAAAAATGAAAGCGATTTGCGATGAAAGCCTAAGCGGCAATAATAGCAATATGCTTAGGCCGGCAAGAGGAGGCCCTGGAGATACTATTGGCAGCGAAGCTTTTAACCCCAACTTAAAAATAGAAACCAGTTTTATTAGCCCGCCAGATTTTAACACGAAATAGAAAGCGCACTTAAGGAACAACGAATATGATGGCAAAAGAAGCAACAACCACATCTAGGCAGGGGGTCAATAATTTAAGCACTGAAACAAGCAGTGCCTTTTTGGAATTTTTTGAAAAGGCTCGTGCCGTGTATGAAAAAGGGGATTATGAAGCTGCCATTGCTTTTTTAGATGATGCAATATTGATCAATAACCAATCTGTAGACGCATTTAATAATAGGGGCTCATAAAATCTTTTTTAAAACAATACGCCGCCGCTATTGAAGATTTTACAAAAGCAATCGCTATTTTTCCTGCTTTTAATATTGCATACCTCAACAGGGGTATTGCTTATTATGATGGTAATTATGATGCACAAAAGGCAAAGGATGACTTAAACAGCGCCATTTCAATTAAACCAAAAGATGTATTGGCGCATGCTTACTTAGCAACAATATATAGTGATGCAGGAAACTATGAGGAAGCAATAAAATACCTAGCTACAGTTATTGAATTAGAACCCGGGATTGCCCTAAACTTTTTTAAGCGGGGCTATTGTTACGATGTAATGGGAAAAAAACAGGAAGCGCTAATTGATTATAGCCAAACCATAATATTAAATACAAGCAATGCCGGAGCCAGTTACAACAGTGGGCTTATCTATTTTAACTGGGATCGTTACCAAGAAGCCATCCAGGATTTTACTATGGCTATTAAAATAGGCCCGCTGTACGTAAGCGCTTATTTTATCCGTGGCAAAGCACACAATAAACTTAAAAATTATGATACTGCTATTGCTGATTTACAAAAGGCATTTAGCCTTAAGCCTGATGAAGTAAACATACAGCAGGACTTGGGTGTTGCTTATGATGCCAAAGGTGAATTTGAAAAGGCGATTGCCGCTAACGATATTGTGCTTAGTAAAACGCCGAATAATAAAGACGCTCATTTTAACCGCGGGCTTGCATATTTTTCATCCTGGAAATATGAAGAGGCGATAGGCGAATTTAAATGGGTAACAGAATTTGATAGTATCGACCACGAAGCTTTTTTTATTTAGGGGCGGCCTATTTTAATAGTGCAATGTACACTCATGCTGTTGAAAGTTACCATAAAGCACTTGCCATTTTTAAACGGGAAGATTATTTTTTAGAACGCGGCAGGCCCTACAATGCACTTAAGCAATATCCCGAAGCTATTGCTGATTACGATGAAGCTATTAAATTAAAGCCGAGTTATGCAGAAGGTTTTTTACAACGGGGCATTGCTTTATATAACAGCAATGTATTTGCCAGGGCTTTACAAAACCTTAACGAAGCAATACAAATTACGCCGGATTATTATGATGCTTATATTGAAAGAGGGTATTGCTACAATAAATTGAAAAAAGCAGAGGAGGCAATAAGCGATATTAAAAAGGCGTACAGCCTTTTTCCAACTAATTACCTTTCGCTGGTAGATATTGTAGAGATACTTTTAGTAAATGGCAAACAAGAAGAAGCCGCGCCTTACCTTGCTGAAGCCCGCAAGCTGCAATGGACAGATGAACAGTTTGCAATATTTACATTTTTTGCCTGGCTATTTAAAAAAACAGCAATTATAAATGCTGATGAAGAAATGGCTAGCCTCGACAGCCAACTAAAAAATTTAAAAGCTATAAACTATAACTTCAGCGAAATAATGGAATAGTTAAATCAAACAGCCTTTCCTGCTGCGATTAAACAACAAATAACAGTTGTGATGGGCAAGCTAAGCCTGTTGAATAAAAATTAATAATTAACCGCACTGACCCGCCCCCTAATCAAATATCTTCTCTTCCCTCGTCAACTGCCCAGCCTCATTCACACCTTCAATAATTACCCTTATTTTTTTACAGTTATCGCTGTTGTAAAAAGGCACAGTTATCCGCCTTGTTGTTTTGTCAAATAATAAATAGGGGTTCCAATAAAGCGTGGTGCGGTAATCAGCTACTGTTGGGTCGTTGGTAGTTTCGTAATTAGGCGAGTAAAATTGTTTAATTACAGAATACCCTTGCAGGTTGGTAAAGTCCAGCCCTTTTATATTAGCATTGGCCGCAGCGCCTTTTTTTGTATAAACTGCAATAGCGCCTCCTGCACCGCCACCAGTGGCGCCAAAAAACGGAGGGCGAAAAACTTTTATCATTGCCACATCATTCATATTGATAGATTGTAGCTGGCTAACATCCGTAGTAGATTCGTTGAGGAAAAAACTGGTAGCACTGCCACGCCACGTAGCGCCGCCCTGCCCGGTTGTATTTATTTGCAGCCCGGCAACCTTGCCTTGTAGGTAGCTTAAAACGCTCTGGGCAGACTTAGCAAATGGGTCGTCATCAGTATTAAAAGTGTAGCCATCGCCGCCACTAAAAAAGCCAGATGTGTATTGTTCATCCATTTTCTCTTTAGCGCTTTTTTGTTTGGCCTTAACTACTACCGTGCTCAACGTTTGCACCCTGTTTCTTTCTGTCTGCTCGCGCTGTAATCGAGCAAGGGCGCTGCTCCGCATCATAATAACACTATCAGGCTTAACGGGTGCATATAAAGAAGCAAATAAGTCGATGGGCTGGTTAGGAGATTTTATAAAATTGCTGGTAAAGGCAAAGCTGGCTGAAGAAGTAAGCGTTTTATCTTTATCATTATTAAATTGGTAATACAATTTTGCAGTATCAAAAAAGTACAGGTTATCTAATTTAAACTTCCCATCATTTGCCATCGGTATGCTTAAAAATTCACTGCCGCCATTCTTTGTTTTTAATATGCCGGTTAAAGTTTTTCCATTTAATTGAATCTTAGATAAGCCAAGTACTTTGCCCTTGATAGATAGGTAATTTTCGGGTATGATAGTTATCACGGGCCATTTTTCTGCCAATATATTTTCCCATTTAAACCTTCTCCAGCCATTGGTCATCATTACCAAATCAAGGTTTTGTTTTATAGAATCCGCATCGCCTGAAAAATAATATGCAGGGTTGAATACATAGCCTTTTAAATCGGCACTTAGCAAAAAACTGGTGTAGATATT
>JANXVN010000246.1 GCA_025351645.1 Ferruginibacter sp. | reverse complement strand
TGACGTACCGCATAGTAGCGAAGTCAACAGGTACAAGTGATTCAAAAGATTCCGGCAAAAAAGCAAACCCTTCAAATTACCCCCCTTTAGGGGACGGGGGTAAAGCCAACTCGTCAAATTACCCTCCGCTAGTTAGCGGAGACGGGGGTAAATCTATGCTTGATTTTGCAGGTGCTATTGAAAGATTAAAAAACATCATCACCCGCACACCACTTACCTTAAATACCAACCTCTCAAAAAAGTACCAATGCAATGTATTTTTAAAAAGAGAAGACCTGCAAATAGTACGCTCTTATAAATTACGTGGTGCGTACAATATGATGAGCACGTTGTCGCAAGAACAATTGCAAAACGGGGTGGTATGTGCAAGTGCTGGCAACCATGCGCAAGGCTTCGCTTATAGCTGCAAAGCGTTGCGGGTTAAAGGTGTTGTGTTTATGCCGGTGGTTACGCCCAACCAAAAAATTAGCCAGACAAAAATGTTTGGTGAAGAATGGATTGAAGTAAAATTGACCGGCGATACTTTTGATGATTGTGCAACGGCCGCAAAAAAATATACGGTTCAAAATAACACGACTTTTATTCCACCTTTTGATGATTATAAAATCATTGAAGGACAGGGTACAGTTGGTGTTGAAATATTGGAAGACCAGCCGCAAATAGATTTTTTATTTATGCCAGTTGGCGGTGGCGGGTTAAGTGCTGGTGTGGGTAGTTACTTTAAAATGGTTTCACCCAAAACGGTATTGATTGGGTTAGAACCCGAAGGGGCCCCATCTATGTTTGAAGCTTTTAAAGCAGGCAAGCCAGTAACATTGGATAGCATTGACCGGTTTATTGATGGCGCCGCAGTTAAAAGAGTAGGGGATATTACTTTCCCTATTTGTAAAGATGTATTGCGGGAGATTCACCTGGTGCCTGAGGGAAAAGTTTGCACCACTATTTTAAAATTGTACAGTGAAGATGCCATAGTTTCCGAACCGGCTGGCGTATTATCAATTGCTGCTTTGGATGATTATGCCGAACAAATTAAGGGCAAAAATGTAGTTTGTGTTTTGAGCGGCGGTAACAATGATATTGATCGCATGCAGGAAATAAAAGAACGTTCCCTGCAGTACGAAGGGCTCAAGCATTATTTTCTCATTCGTTTTGCACAGCGCCCCGGCGCATTGAAGGAATTTGTAAATTTTGTACTGGGTGATAAGGACGATATTACACGTTTTGAATACATGCAAAAGCACAATAAAGAAACAGGGCCGGCTTTAGTGGGCATCGAATTACAATCAAAAAACGATTATGATGTGCTGCTGAAAAATCTGGTTAAATACCAAATAAATTTTACAGAGTTAAAAAAAGATGATAATTTGTACGGATACCTTGTGTAAGCCTACTACGATTATTGCCAAATAATATAAAAATATTACCCTTCATCCGTAAAGCACACAAGCTGGAATCTTAATTTTTTATAAGTAAATGTTGATAGAATGAGTACGACCGCAAACAATACACCTTTGGATAATATTTCTCTAGCCAATAAAGAAGGCTCTTTAAATTACCAGCCGCTAACGAACAAGGATGGAGTTACGATGAATTCTTCAAATTACCCTCCGCTGGCTAGCGGAGACGGGGGCAAAGGACTATACGACCCTCAATTTGAGCGTGATTCATGCGGTATAGGCTTTGTAGCGAATATAAAAGGAAACAAAAACCACCAGCATATTTCTGATGCATTAACCATTTTAGAAAACATGGAACATCGGGGCGCTTGCGGCTGCGAAACAAATACGGGTGATGGTGCCGGTATATTTATCCAGATACCTCATGAGTTTTTCTTTGATGAATGCGTAAAACTAAACATACACCTGCCATCCTTTGGCAAGTACGGCGTTGGTGTAATCTTTTTTCCCAAAGAAATTAAATTGAGGGAAGAATGCAGGGAGATATTTAACCGTGCAGCCGAAAAATTGGGGTTGGAAATATTAACTTATAGAAGCGTACCGGTAAATACATTTGGTATCGGCCCAACAGCATTATCTGTAGAACCAGTGATGGAACACGTTTTCATCGCTTGTCCAGACCATATTACCAACCCGCTCGATTTTGAACGTAAATTATTTGTGCTGCGCAACTACACCAGCCATACCATAAAAAATACTGTAAGGCAAGATGCTATCGGTTTTTACATTGCCTCTTTATCTTACAAAACAATTGTTTACAAAGGGCAACTAACTAGCAGGCAGGTACGTGATTATTTTCCTGATTTAAGCAATAAAAGAGTAGTATCTGCTTTTGGGTTAGTACACTCCCGTTTTGCAACCAATACTTTTCCAAGCTGGAAATTGGCGCAGCCTTTCCGCTACATGGCACACAACGGCGAAATCAATACTTTACAAGGAAACCTTAACTGGTTAAAAGCTAGCGAAACAGGTTTTGTATCTCCGTATTTTAGTAAAGAAGAAATGGAGATGTTATTGCCTGTTGTAACCAGTATGCAATCGGATAGTGCTTGCCTGGATAACATGATTGAACTATTAACACTTACCGGCAGGTCGCTGCCACAGGTAATGATGATGCTGATACCAGAAGCGTGGGATGGCGATGATAAGATGGATCCGGTAAGGAAATCTTTTTACGAATACCATGCCTCCATGATGGAACCCTGGGATGGCCCCGCTTCTATATCTTTTACGGATGGTAAAATTATAGGCGCTACGCTTGATAGGAACGGCTTACGGCCGTCAAGGTATTGCGTAACTACAGATGACCGCGTTATCATGGCATCTGAAACCGGCGCATTGCCAGTTGACCCTGCAATTATAAAAGAGAACGGAAGGCTTCAGCCAGGAAAGATGTTTGTGGTGGATATGGAACAAGGCAGGATCATCAGCGATGATGAATTGAAACGCGGCATCTGCGCACAAAAACCCTACGGCGATTGGCTTAATAAATATAAGATACGATTAGAAGAATTGCCGGAACCAAGGGTAATGTTCACACATCTGGAAAGCGACCAGGTTTTCAAATACCAAAAAGCGTTCGGTTATACTACAGAAGATTTAGACACCATTATCGCACCAATGGCTTTGGATGGCAAAGAGCCAATCGGCTCCATGGGTACCGACGTTCCGTTAGCTGTATTAAGCGACCAGCCGCAACATTTAAGCGCTTACTTTAAACAATTATTTGCGCAGGTAACCAACCCGCCTATAGATCCGATAAGGGAAAGGCTGGTAATGTCGCTCGCAACTTTTGTGGGCAATAACGGCAACTTATTAAATGAAGATCCGCTTGCCTGCCATACGGTGGCCTTACAACATCCGGTACTATCTAATTTTGAATTAGAAAAGATAAGAAGTATTGATACGGGTGTATTCCAGGCAAAAACTTTACAATTATATTACCGTACAGATGGTAAGCCAGACTCTATGCAAAAGGCTTTAGCCAGGCTATGCCGCTATGCGGTAGATGCTGCTGAAGATGGTTTTGAAGTATTGATATTAACCGATCGCTCCATAGACTCTGACCATGCGCCCATACCTTCTTTGCTAGCCGTTTCAGCGGTTCATCATCATTTAATACGCAAAGGGTTAAGAGGCAGCGTAGGCCTGGTTGTTGAGGCTGGCGATGTTTGGGAAGTGCATCACTTTGCTTGCTTGTTAGGGTTTGGCGCAACTGCCATCAATCCATACCTTGCATTATCCAGCATCCGTGATATGAAGATAAATGGAAGATTAGTGACTGACCTTGATGTTGAACAATTAAAAAAGAATTATACCAAAGCAATCAATGATGGCTTGCTGAAAGTGTTTTCTAAAATGGGTATCTCCACGTTGCAATCCTACCAGGGAGCCCAGATATTTGAGATCATTGGATTAAACAGGTCGGTGGTAGATAAATATTTTACCGGTGCTATATCCCGTATTGAAGGCATGGGGCTGGATGAAATTGCTAAAGAAAATCTTGCCAAGCATGCATTTGCTTTTAGTAAAAAAGAAGTGCCTGTAGATATGTTGACTACCGGCGGCGTATACCAATGGAAACGTAAAGGCGAGTTTCATTTATTTAATCCGCAAACGATACATTTATTGCAGTACTCTACAAGGATGAATGATTATTCAACCTTTAAAAAATATTCAAAACTGGTAAATGACCAGGGCGAAAAAGCTTGTACGCTCAGAAGCCTTTTCCAGTTTAATTATCACCGCAAGCCTATTTCTATTGATGAAGTTGAACCGGCAGAAGGCATCTGGAAACGTTTTGCCACAGGCGCCATGAGCTTTGGTTCCATCTCTCACGAAGCACATAGCACGTTGGCGATTGCCATGAACCGTTTAGGCGGCAAAAGTAATACCGGCGAAGGCGGCGAAGACGAAATGCGTTTTGATACTTTGCCTAACGGCGATTCTATGCGCAGCGCTATTAAACAAGTTGCCTCTGCAAGGTTTGGCGTTACCAGTAATTATTTAACGCAGGCGGATGAATTACAAATAAAAATGGCGCAAGGTGCAAAGCCAGGCGAAGGTGGCCAGTTGCCAGGGCATAAAGTAGATGAATGGATAGGTAAAGTACGCCATGCTACACCAGGCGTTGGTTTAATATCGCCGCCACCCCACCATGATATTTATTCTATTGAAGATTTGGCGCAGTTAATATTTGATTTGAAAAATGCCAATAGGGCGGCTCGTATCAACGTAAAGTTAGTATCAAAAGCAGGCGTAGGCACAATTGCCGCAGGCGTTGCAAAAGCAAAAGCAGATGTGGTTTTGATAGCCGGCAACGATGGCGGTACAGGTGCATCGCCTATAAGCTCAATCAAACATGCAGGCTTGCCGTGGGAGCTTGGTTTGGCTGAAGCACAACAGACTTTAGTAAAAAATAAATTGCGTAGCCGTGTTGTTTTACAAACAGATGGCCAGCTGAAAACCGGAAAGGATATAGCCATTGCCACTTTGTTAGGCGCCGAAGAATGGGGCGTTGCAACGGCAGCTTTGGTTACAGAAGGCTGTATCATGATGCGCAAATGCCATTTAAATACTTGCCCTGTTGGTGTGGCTACGCAAAACCCCGATTTAAGGGCACGCTTCTCTGGCAATGCCGACCATATTGTTAACCTGTTTAAATTTTTAACGGAAGAATTGCGGGAAATAATGGCACAGCTTGGCTTTGCAACCATCAACGAAATGGTGGGGCAGTCAGATTGCCTGGAAACACGTACCGATATTAAACATTGGAAATACAGCAAGCTCGATCTGTCGCCGATTTTATACAAAGAACCTGCATCTATTTACACAGGGCTTTATCATAAAGAAGACCAGGACCATGAATTGGATAATGTACTGGATTGGAAATTGCTGGAAGCTGCAAAACCCGCTTTGGAAAGGCAGGAAAAAATTACCGCTTCTTTTGATATAAAAAATATCGACAGGACAACGGGAACCATTTTATCCAACGAAATTTCTAAAATATACAAAGCTGCCGGCTTGCCGAATGATACCATCCATTTTAAGTTTACCGGTACGGCAGGGCAAAGTTTTGGTGCCTTCAATACAAAAGGCGTAACAATGGAACTGGAAGGCGATGCCAATGATTATTTTGGAAAAGGATTAAGTGGCGCAAAGCTTATTATCTATCCATCGCACAGGGCAATGTTTGTTCCGGAAGATAATATTATCATTGGCAATGTTGCTTTTTATGGAGCTACCGATGGGCAGGCATACATACGGGGAAAGGCGGGCGAACGCTTTGCAGTACGTAACTCAGGCGCAACTGCGGTTGTAGAAGGCGTGGGCGACCATGGCTGCGAATATATGACTGGTGGAAGGGTTGTAGTTTTAGGGGATACCGGAAGGAATTTTGCCGCCGGCATGAGTGGTGGCATTGCTTATGTATATGATGTAAAAGGAATTTTTGAAACCAACTGCAACAAAGAAATGGTTGACCTTGATACAGTGGGCGATGATGATAAAAAAGAATTGTATCAATTAATCAGCAACCATTATTCGTACACAAAAAGTACCGTAGCAGAATTTGTTTTGGATGATTTTGAAAATCAACTGAAGAATTTTGTAAAAGTATTTCCAAAGGATTATAAGAAAGCTTTGGCGAAAATGTCGGTTGCAGCCGTGAATAAGCTATGAGATAAGTGATGAGTGATGAGTTTGCAAACTGCTGGCTTTTGCAGTTTGCCTGCTTATGATTGAATAGGTTTCTTTTGAATGGATACGTTAAAATTTTAAAATGATCTATTAATTACTGATGAAAAAAAGATATTATTCAAGCCTTTCCAAAAGCTTATTCAGCTATCAACGAAGCTACTATATTGTCTGGTTTTACGATGGCTTCTGATGTATCTGCTTGCTCTTTGTTAAGGACGTTGGCGGCTTCAAAACCTGGGGGAAAATTTCTTGAGCTTGGTACTGGTACTGGGCTTTCCACTTCGTAGATATTCGATGGCATGGATGAAGCTTCTACGTTGGTTTCTGTTGATAATGACGCAAAGTTTGTAGCGATTGCTGAAGATTTTTTAGGCAACGATAACAGGTTAAAATTATTGGTAACTGACGGCGGTACCTGGGTAAAAGAAAATAAAGATAACAAGTTCGATTATATTTTTACAGATACATGGCATGGAAAATATTTGATGTTAGAGCAGGTTTTGGCGATGCTGGAAAAAGGCGGTGTTTATATTATTGATGACATGCTGCCCCAACCTAACTGGCCGGATGGGCATGCAGAAAAAGCAACCAATTTAATTGCTTATCTGGAAGAAAGAGAAGATTTATTATTGACTAAACAAGTATGGGCAACCGGAATAATTATTGGAGTTAAAAAATAAAATAGCCTCCCTATCCCCGAAGGGAGCGTTTTTAAAGCTTTGAGTTTTAAGCATATTCCATTAATTGAACGGGCTTTTATTAAATTTATAACAGGATTTTTTTACAATTATAAATGAGCCAGAACCCTTCTTTGGAGGGCAGAGAGGCTAATAAACAGAAAAACTATGGGCAAACCAACCGGCTTTTTAGAGTTTACAAGAGAGCTTCCTGCAAAGCGCCCTAAAGAAGAGCGTGTGCATGATTATAAAGAATTTGTCGAAAGGTTTCCAGACGAAAAGTTAAACCAGCAATCGGCCAGGTGCATGGATTGTGGAGTCCCTTTCTGCCATAATGGTTGTCCGCTGGGCAATGTAATACCAGAATTTAATGACGCTGTGTACCGAAAAAGTTGGAAGGAAGCATACGATATTTTATCATCCACCAACAACTTTCCTGAATTCACTGGCAGGATATGCCCTGCGCCTTGCGAAACCGCTTGCGTGTTAGGCATAAATCAGCCAGCTATTGCTATTGAAGAAATTGAAAAGCATATAATTGAAATTGCTTTTGATAAAGGCTTTGTAAAGCCACTTAAAAATATTAGCCGTTCTGGTAAAAAAATTGCTGTTGTTGGTAGTGGCCCGGCAGGGTTAGCTGCTGCTGCGCAATTAAACATAGCAGGCCATACCGTTACTGTTTTTGAAAGGGACGATGCGCCAGGAGGCCTATTACGGTACGGCATACCAGATTTTAAGCTGGAAAAATGGGTGATTGACCGTAGGGTGAAACTGATGGAAGAAGAAGGCGTTGTTTTTAAATGCAATGCCAACGTGGGCAAAGATATTAGCATAAGCGACCTGTTGAGGGAGTTTCATGCCATTGTACTAGCTGGGGGCAGTACAGTGCCAAGAAATTTGCCTATACCAGGCAGAGAACTGAAAGGTGTTCATTATGCGATGGAATTTTTAAAGCAGCAAAATAAAAGGGTTGCCGAAAAAACTTTTACTGAGAAGGATATTTTTGCTAGTGGAAAAAATGTGGTTGTAATTGGTGGTGGCGATACGGGCAGCGATTGTGTGGGTACTTCAAACAGGCACAAAGCTACCTCGGTAATGCAGTTTGAATTATTGCCTAAGCCTCCATCACAAAGGAGCCAGGTTATGCCATGGCCAACTTTCCCCATGCTATTAAAAACTACCTCATCGCACGAGGAAGGCTGTGAAAGAAGGTGGGCAGTAGCTACAAAAGAATTTATTGGTGATGAAAATGGAAATTTAAAAGCCCTGATATTGGTAGACCTTGAATGGAAAAGCGAGCCTAATAAGCCATCCCATTTTGTGGAAGTAAAAGGCAGCGAGCGAAAAATACCGTGTGAACTAGCTTTATTGGCGATGGGTTTTGTACATCCGCAGCATGAAGGGTTAATTAGTGAACTTGAACTTGAGTTAGATGAAAGAGGCAATGTAAGGGCATCTGAAAAGACTTATCAATCAAATATAAATAAAATATTTACTGCAGGCGATATGCGCCGCGGGCAATCTTTAGTGGTTTGGGCAATAAAAGAAGGGCGGGATTGTGCAGAAAAAGTTGATGAATTTCTTGTTGGTACATCCATGCTTGAAACAGCAGATGGAAATGTAATAGCCCGATATTTAATTTAACTATTTTAATACTATAATAAAATAGCTTTAGTTTATCAGTAAACAAAGCCATTAAATTAAGCACTTTAGCCATTGGGATAAAGTGCTTTTTTCGTTTAAAAAGCAGTTTTAAAGCAAAAAAAGAAGCGGTATATCTTATTTTATAAAAAATAAATGCAATATATAATATTTAATGTTTTTATAATAAAAATAGTAGCTAGATAAATAAAATTAATCAAAACATATATTTCATTAATAAGTTATTAATTAATTTGTTATTTTTCATATATCTAATGAATATAATAATAACTAATATGTATAATTTTCAGTTATTTACACGTTAACGACTTGTTGATTACATTTTTATTGAAATTTTTGATTATCGTGATTATTTTTTGTATTATTGTATAAGTAAATCAGATATACAAATTAAAATTATTTTAAACATTGTTTATGAAAAAAATCGGAATAAAGGAAGCACTTCCATTTCTTGCACTTACAGTTGTTGCAATTGGCAGTCTTTTCTTTCCAACAGCAGCAGTTTTTGCAGATACCTCTAAATATGTGACAGGCGATATAACCTGGGTTTTGGTAGCTACTGCGCTTGTTTTTTTAATGACTCCGGGTTTAGCTTTTTTTTATGGTGGAATGGTTAATAGAAAGAATGTTTTAAGTACAATGATCAAAAGCTTGATTGCTGCTGGTATTGTATCTGTTTTATGGCTTACAGTAGGTTACGGAATGAGTTTTGGTACTTCGATGAATGGCATCATTGGTAACCCGATGTCGCATTTATTTTATAAAAATGTAGTTGACAGTGCTCCATGGGTTGGTGGCCCAACTATCCCTTTAACATTATTCTCTCTATTTCAGCTTATGTTCGCTATAATAACTCCTGCATTGGTTGTGGGCGCTGTAGCGGAAAGAGTAAAATTTACTTCTTACGTTTTATTTATAGTTTTATTTTGCCTTTTTATTTATTTTCCTGTTTGCCATTGGGCATGGCATCCAGAAGGTTTTTTAGCTAAAATGGGCGTGCTTGATTTTGCTGGCGGCACCGTGGTTCATATTACAGCCGGCTGTGCGGCTTTAGCTGGCGCTTTGGTATTAAAAAGAAGAAAATCGCATATTGCTAATATAGAAAACCATCCTGCAAATGTACCTTATGTATTGATAGGCACAGGCTTGCTGTGGTTTGGCTGGTTTGGCTTTAACGCAGGTTCTGCATTAGCTGCTAATACCCTTGCTGTATCTGCATTTGCAACTACCAACATCGCTGCGGCAACTGCTGGTTTATCCTGGATGTTCTTCGATGTTGTGAGAGGTAAAAAACCTTCTGTACTTGGTTTTTGTATTGGTGCGGTAGTTGGTTTGGTGGCTATTACGCCAGGTTCTGGTTATGTAGGTATTGCACATAGCGCTTTCATTGGTTTTGTTGCCGCAATAATTTCTAACCTTGCGGTTTCATTGCGTAGCAAATCAAAAGTAGATGATACTTTAGATGTTTTTCCTTGTCATGGTGTTGGTGGCATAGTTGGTATGCTGATGACCGGTATTTTTGCTTCCCACGCAGTTAACAGTGCGGTTGGTTTAGATGGCGCCGTTAACCATCAAGGGTTATTTTTTGGTGGCGATTTATTTTTTACACAGTTTAAAGGGATGATCATTGTAGCTACCTATAGCTTTGTAGTGGGATGGCTTATCTTTAAATTTATCAATTTTATTAATCCACTTAGGGTTTCTGAAGATGAAGAAACTGAAGGGCTGGATGTATCTCAGCACGGCGAAAATTATACCCAGGGAACTTTATTGGTAAAATCAAACGGCGTTTATGAAGAAAAGATAAATGATTAAATAAAAAAATATTTATAAAAAAATCCACGACTTATGTCGTGGATTTTTTTTTATAAACATTTTTTATAGAAAAAATCAGCAATTTTTACCCTTTTTTGAAGTATTTGTAATAAAATAAAAACAATTTTAGTCATATTATACACATATAAATTATAAATATATATTTAATATTGATGTCTTACTCAATTTTATGTGTATTATTGTATTATAAAATGAAATTATCAATTAATTTAATTTATAGATATCTACTTGCATTATTTTTAACGATTGCATTTATTTTCTATAAAACGTCAAAATAATTAATCCTTTTTTTAATAAATCACTAAACTAACAAACATGATGAGGAAAATTTTTGGAACCGCAGCTATGCTACTAATTTCTTTGCAAACACTTTTTGCCCAAACAGATTCTACAAAATCAGTAACTATCTCAGGGTCGGTTGATGGGTACTATCGGTACAATTTTAATAATTCTGGTGGAGTAAGCAATAACAAAACCAGTTTTACTAATTCACAAAACAGTTTTGCATTAGGTATGGCTACTATCCGGGCAGATGCTACCGCTTTATCTGGTAAAGTAACTGCTACAGTAGATTTGGGCTTTGGTCCCCGTGCAGATGAGTTTTCCTATAATGAAACAGGATTACCCAGTACAACATCTGGAGCATCTTTAAAATTTGTAAAACAATTATACCTTACTTACAATCTTTCTAAGAATGTAAAAATCACTGCAGGTAAATTTGCTACCCATGTAGGGTACGAAGTAATGGATGCTCCATTAAACAGGAACTATAGCATGTCGTACATGTTTACAAATGGGCCTTTCTCTCATACTGGTGTCAAATTTGATTTTACCGCAGGCCAGTTAGGATTTATGGTTGGTGTTGCAAATTTTATCGATCAAACAGTTACCTCAACTAGTACAAAAACATTAATTGCTCAGGTAAGTGGTGGCTCAAAAGATGGCAAATTAAAAGTATACCTGAATTATGCAGGTTTTTTTGGAGCTAATGAAGGAACAACTTCTACTCCCCTAATACCACTTAAAAGTTTCAACCAATTAGACCTGGTTGCTACAGGAATAATTACCAGTAAATTCAATATAGGTTTTAATGCAACAATGCAAGATCGTACACAACCCGACATCCCTACTGGGCCAAGCGGAACATGGTATGCAGCCGCTGTATACCTTAACATAGACCCATCACCTGCTGTTGGGCTTACACTACGCAGCGAATTGGTAAGTGATTCTAAATTTGTTTTGCCAGGTTCATTCAGCGGAAACGGGCTTAACAATAAAAGCATTTTTGCAAACACTTTGTCTCTAAATTATAAAGTTGGCCCTTTTACCCTAATCCCTGAATTAAGGTTTGAAACTGCTCAAAGCGCTATCTACATTAAAAATGATGGTACTAGTTCAAGTTCTACAGCTACTGCCTTATTAGCTGCTGTGTACAAATTCTAATAATTGACAGAAATATTAACTAACAAAAACTTTAATCACATGAGTTTATCAAAGCTTTTAATTCAGCAATTTGGCCGCGGTAATGGGCCTGCTGTTATGGTGCGGCTAACTACCAAAGAAAAATTACGTGTAGCCATAAGTATGTTTGCAGGTAAAATAATTGGCGTACTGGTAGTAATTGTTGCTATGAAATTATTACCACAAATGTTAGGTACTACAGCTACGGCACAGGAAGTGTACACACCGCATGAAACAATCTTGTATAATACCGCAAACACCATATGGACAATGGTTGCAGCCTTTTTAGTTTTTGGTATGCAGCCTGGTTTTGTAATGCTGGAAGCTGGTTTTGCCCGAAAAAGAGAAACGGTAAATGTACTGATGGAGTGTATTTTTGATACTTGTATATGCGGGCTTTTATTTTGGGGCATCGGTTATGCATTTATGTTCGGCCACGGTAACGGCATTATTGGCTGGGGCGGATTAGCTGCAGATGGCAAAACAATCCAAAACTGGTTCTTTTTGCAAAATACCCCTGAAACTTATGAGGCTACCGGTATACCAATACTAGCGCATTGGGTATTTCAATTTGCTTTTGCAGATACTACTTCTACTATTACATCTGGTGCCATGATTGGCCGTACCAGCTTTAGGGGCGATATCCTTTATAGCATTGGCGTAACTGGATTTATTTATCCAATCATAGGGCATTGGGCATGGGGCCCAGATGGTTTCTTAGCATTAATGGGTTCTGAAGGGCATTTATTTGCTTCTTTAGGAAATGGCTTCCGCGATTTTGCGGGTTCAACAGTTGTACATACAATTGGGGGTATGGTATCATTGGCAGGCGCAATTGTACTAGGCCCAAGGCTAGGCCGCGTATTTAAACGTGACGGTGGGGGCATGCCTGCTCCCCATAATTTAACTATTGCGGCAGTTGGTACTTTTATATTATGGTTCGGCTGGTATGGCTTTAACCCTGGTAGTACTTTAAGTGCTGTAGATATGCAAGGCGTTGGCCGTGTAGCTGCCAATACAACTTTGGCTGCATGCGCAGGAGGTATTGTTGCAATGTATTTTGCACTTTGGTTTGGCGATACAAAAGGTAAATTCGATCTTGGATTTACTATTAACGGACTTTTGGGTGGCTTAGTTGCTATAACTTGCCCTTGTTACTGGGTATCACCTTTGGGTGCTATCGTTTTAGGAGCCGTTGCGGGTGTAGTTGTTTATTATGGTACTCTTTTTCTGGAGCATTCGCGTATTGATGATCCAATTGGTGCTGTAGTAGTACATGGCTTTTGCGGTATTTGGGGCACAATTTCGTTAGGTTTGTTTGCCTGTGGCAAATACGGCGTTACTGGCCCAATGGGCGCAGATAACTCAGCACCTGTAAAAGGATTATTTTATGGCGGCGGATGGCAGATGTTTGAAGCACAGCTAATAGGTAGTTTTATAATAACCGCTGCAACGCTGGGCGTAGGGTTAATACTTATGAAACTTGTAAACACATTGCCTTATCCCTGGAAATTGCGTGTTGAACCAGCCGCCGAAACAAACCCAGGTGGGCTTGATGTTTTTGAACATGGTATCAGCGCTTATCCACTTGAAAGCGAATAAATTTTAAATATTATGGAACTGATAAACAATCCTTTAAAAAAGGTTATTTTACTACTTGCTTTGTTTGTAGGTGGATTGATATGGTTTTTGGTGATATTTTTTATACGCTTATTTTTCTCAAATTTAAATGCTAAGCCGCCTACGATAAATAACACCAAAGAAATAAATTTTGGAGGGATACAGACAATAAAAGCCTGTTGACAAAATGATCTAAGCTATACTTATCTGGCAAAGCCATATTGTTAAAGCCACCTCTATTATGGGGGTGGCTTTTTTTATGCTACCAATAATAATATTAAAATGAACCCGTAAATTAAAATTCATGTAAAAGATAGTGTGGCATATACTAATTTATTCGCTTTTATTAACATGAAGCAATAAATACCGCAAAGCATGTCTCTATGTCAACAAATAATGCGCTATAATGGCATTAAAATAAATATATGACAAAATTGACAAATATTAGCTGCTTTGTATTTGACTATCTGGCATAAATTAAATTAAAATACAATATCAATTAAGAAATTTTTCTTTATTGATTATTTGATTTGCAAAAAAATGATTTCTAAAAAAATGATCTTTTAAAAAATTAAAATAAAAAGCTTTTCACCATTTACGATTTTTACAAAAAAATCGTAAATAAAATATGGTATTAGATTATTTTGATATGAATAACAACTTTGGCATGAGCAATGTATTGGCTTATTTGTTGTTATTTTCCTACTACTAAAAATTAAAAGTATGAAAGAATTATTTTTTGCAATTTTAATGATTGCTTTAATTATTGCCCCAGCCATTAAAGGAGCCCACAAGTCAATAGCTACTAAGTAAGATATTGTTTGTATAAAATTTTAAAGAGACTGAAAACAGTCTCTTTTTGTTTTTGGTGGAGTTTGGTAATTACGTCCACATTTTTTTATATTATGAGGCTAACCCGATCGAATAAATTTATTAAAAATTTGTAAGGGTGCAATTGTTATAAAATGAAAATATAAAGTGTACACGGGTTCTTAATAACGCCATACATGCATTGATATACATTTATTTGACGCTAACAATCTCAAATCATTCCACAAATCGAAAAAACAATAAACATAAAACCAACAACTAAAAACGGTACTAGGCTGAATTTCGCCCAGCGTTAATAATACCAAAAGACGAGCGCATTACTAACTTCTCATACGTTGCTTTTAATGGTGAGTTTATAAGGTTATCTTCTATTTCGCGGATGTTCATAATCGCAAATTGCTGTATGGTGAGCAATGGCATAACTATTTTTTCTCTCATGGAAATAGATAATTGGTCAACCGGATAATCGCTCATTAGCTCGTTTTTGCCAGAAAGCTGCAATACATATTTATGGCTTAAATTATATTCTTCGTAAATCGTGTTCCAGATATCCGCATATTTTTCATCTTTAGATAAAAATTCTGTCAACGGAAAAAAGGATTTCTTCATCGACATTTCGCAGTTATCCAATAAAGTTTTAAAGAACAACGAATTTTGGTACAACACTTTAAGTTGAGGGAATTTGCCCTGCTTATCTAACTCCTGCAAAGCAGAACCAACACCAAAATAACCGGTTACATTTTGTTTTAACTGTGCCCACGCACCTACATAAGGTATGGCACGAAGGTCTTTCAATGATAATTTATTACCACCGGAACGCTTTGCCGGACGGCTGCCAATATTTGTTTCGCTATAAAATTTAAGCGGGCTAACCTGTGTTAAATAATCAGTAAAACTAGGATGGTTTTTTAAAGCGCTATATTTTTTAAAGCTTTCTTCTGCCAATTGGTTCAGCAATGTTTCTTCTTCATCCTGCAAGGTAACATGGCGGTTATTAAATAATTCATTAGATATGCCTGCGTGCAACAACTGCTCAATATTAAATTGTGCGCTATCAACAGTGCCAAAGCTAGAACTTACTGTTTGCCCTTGCACGGTAAGCTGTATTTCCTTGTTGGAAATATTGCTGCCCATGGATGCATAAAACTTATGCGTTTTTCCTCCACCTCTTGATGGAGGCCCGCCTCTGCCATCAAAGAAAAGTACCTTAACATCGTATTCTTTCGAAATGGTAGTCAGGTTTTCTTTGGCTTTATAAATACCCCAGTTAGCCATTAGGTAGCCGCCATCTTTTGTGCCATCGCTAAAGCCAAGCATAATGGTTTGGCATTTATGCCTGTAAGCAAGGTGGGCATCGTAAATTTCGTTGCCGTACAATTGTTTCATGGTTGCGGCCGCATTTTGCAAGTCATCAACTGTTTCAAACAGCGGCACAATATCAATAGTAAGCGCTTCTTTTTTCCAGCCGCATAATAAAAACAAGCCGTACACTTCCAATACATGCAAGGCACAGGTGCATTGGCTAATGATGTAGCGGTTACAACCTGCTTCACCATTAAAATCCTGTATTTCTTTAATGGCTTTTATGGTAGCGATGGTATCTGCAATTAAAGGGTCTTCAAAATTTTCGTCTTTTAATGATACTGTAATATTGGTAAGTACTTTAATTTTTTCTTCGGTAGTAAGCTGCATATAATTAGCAGGCAAATAGTTTGTTGTTTTGGCAATGGCTTCTAATACTTTTTCGTGTACAACGCTTTCCTGGCGCACATCTAAAGCGGCAAAATGAAGCCCAAAAACATTTACTTTATTGATGAAGCTTTCTATAAGGTAAAGGAACAAGCCATTGTGTTTGTAAATGAGTATCTCTTTAATTTTATTTAGTTCTTCCAGTATATGTTTTTTATTTATTGCCGTACGTTGGCCGGGTATAAAAATGTTATTATACATCTCTGTTTCCAGGTTGGCTAAAATGGTATCGACGCCCTCAAAAGTAAGGCGCCGTTTTACCCGGCGTATTTCCAGGTAGTAGCATTTAATAATGCTTCCTCTTAAAGCATCGGCAACTTTTAAGGTAGTGCTGGCAGTTACAAAAGGGTTACCGTCCCTATCGCCGCCAGGCCAAAAACCCATGGCAATAATTGGGTGGTTGGCATCAATAGCATTGGGAAACTGGCTCGTTAAAAATGACATGATCCTACCAGCGGCTGCATAAAAAACATTTTCCAAGTACCATACTAAATTTATCGCTTCATCAAAAGGCGTTGGTTTTTGTTTTTTGAAAAAAGGCGTCTTGCCTAATTGCATTAGATACATATTTATCTGCGCAGCATTATTTGCAGAAAGTGCTTTAGAAAGATCGTTGATAATACCTAATACTGAGCCTGGGTAAAATTGTGTAGGATGCGCCGTTAGCACTAGCCTTACCGCAAACGACTTCAATTTTTCTGTAAGTTCGGCTTCCTTATTATTTTGTATAATTTCGCTTTCCAAATGTTTTAATGTGCCTACGCCGCCCATATCATTTACTTCTGTAAAAGCGGCATCTTCCAGCGCATCAAAAAGTACCACCTGCCTTTCTATATATTGAATAAAGCGAAATAATAAATCGAGCCTTTCCTGTGGTTTTGTATAAGTGGTCTGCTTGGCAAAAAACTCTTCTACAATTTCTACCGGGCTTTGCTTTTTACGGTAGCCATCTTCGCAATTGCTTTGCAAAAGCGATAGTAGGATACCGGTTTTTTCTATACGGTGAAAAGGAAGAGAAGTAAAAAGGCTGTTGTATAATTGAAATTTTATGCCGATTAAATTCTTAAAGTGCTGCAATCCTGATGATGATTGATAATTCATATTCAATAATATTTAATAAAAAGTAATAAAACTGGCAGCAATTATGTTAAAGCATGAAAATACTTAAAAAGTTTCAAATAGTTTATCCTGTTTATGATTCTTTTCTTAATTTCGCAAGATATAAACGTGGTACAAGTGAAATTACATATTATCTCATCGCCAGCATCAGCAGCTTCAAGGGCTATTGGTACCACTATATTTACAACAGGCACAACCCGTTAAGGGTTGCAAACTTTCATACTACCTTTGGGCATATCGCTATTTTATCCGTAACTACCGTAGCGCTACAATATTTACATCATCTACTTAATAATTTAAAAATGCAGGTCTTAAAGTTTGGAGGAAGTTCCGTAGCCAACGCAGCTAATATCAATAAGGTAATAGCCATTGTAAAAGAAAAATCCCTAACAGATAAAACGATTGTTGTAGTGTCGGCCTTAGGTGGCATAACAGATATTTTATTACAATGCAGCAAGTTGGCCGCCGAAGGCAATGAAACGTATAAAGATAAATTGCACGAAGCAGAATTGCGGCATTTAAATACGGTAAAAGAATTGATTATTATTACACAACAAAGCGCTGTACTTAGTTTGGTAAAAACTTTGTGTAATGAGATAGAAGACATTTGCAATGGTATATTTCTATTAAAAGAATTATCAGAGCGCACCAAGGATAGGATTGTTAGTTACGGCGAGCTATTATCTTCTAAAATAATTGCAGCTAAATTAACTACAGAAACTATTGCCTGCGAATGGGTAAATTCTGCGGAGCTTATAATTACTAACGCTAACCACGGTGCTGCTGCGGTTGATTTTGAAATAACTGATAAAAAGATAACGCAATATTTTGCAGCATCCGCGTCATCCCTTTTTATGATGCCGGGCTTTATTGCATCCAACGTTTCGGGAGATGCTACTACTTTAGGCAGGGGCGGCTCTGATTATACTGCGGCCATTGTAGCTGCGGCTTTAGATGCAAAAGTATTAGAAATTTGGACTGATGTATCCGGCATGATGACCGCAGACCCAAGGCTGGTAACCAATGTGCGGATCATTACAGAAATTTCTTACCAGGAAGCTATGGAGCTATCGCATTTTGGCGCTAAAGTAATATACCCGCCAACCATACAGCCCGTACGCAGCAAAGGCATACCTACGTGGATAAAAAATACTTTTGCTCCGCAGGATGCCGGCACTGTTATCCAAAAAGAATACAACGCTACCAATGAGTACAATAGCAACAGCATCAATACAATAAGAGGCATTTCCAGCATCAACAACATTGCTTTGCTAAGCCTTGAAGGCAGCGGTATGGTTGGGATACCTGGTTTTTCTAAAAGACTTTTTGAAGCGTTGGCGGTAAATAAGATCAATGTAATATTAATAACACAAAGCTCATCCGAACATTCTATTTGTGTGGGTATAGAGGCGCTAAATGCAGACAATGCCAAGCAAATAATTGATGAAGCTTTTGCTTATGAAATAGCCACTAAAAAAGTAGATCCTATTATAGTAGAAAAACAACTGGCCATTGTTGCATTAGTAGGCGATAACATGAAAAGCCATCCAGGCATTAGTGGTAAGATGTTTGGTAATCTTGGCCGTAACGGCGTTAACGTACGTGCCATAGCGCAAGGCTCTTCGGAAAGAAATATTTCTGCGGTCATTTCTATGCACGATGTGAAAAAAGCCATCAACGTACTGCACGAAGAATTTTTTGAAACGGTATATAAAGAAATCAATTTATTTATTGCAGGCGTGGGCAATGTAGGGGGGAAATTGGTAGCACAAATTTTACAGCAGCAACAATTTTTATTGCAGAACCTGCACCTAAAAATAAATGTGGTGGGCCTGGGCAACAGTAAAAAAATGTTGTTTAAAGATGAAGGCATTCCGTTAAAAGACTGGAAAGAATTATTGGTTACAGATGGCGAGCCGATGGACATGCAGCTGTTTATAAAAAAGATACAATCGAAAAATTTACGCAACGCTGTATTTGCAGATGTTACCGCCAATGAAATGGTAGCTACTTGCTATGAACAACTATTGCAAAAAAGTATTTCTGTTGTAGCTTGTAATAAAATTGCCTGTTCTTCTTCATACGAATATTATAAAAAATTAAAGAATTTAAGCCGCGAATTTAATGCCCAATTTTTGTATGAAACCAATGTAGGAGCCAGTTTACCCATTATCGGCACCTTAAACGACTTGCTTAGGGGCGGGGATGAAGTAACAAAGATCCAAGCCGTTTTAAGTGGCACGCTAAATTTTGTTTTCAACAATTACGATGGTAAAAAAAGCTTTGCCACCATAGTAAAGCAAGCGCAGGATGAAGGCTACACAGAGCCAGACCCACGTCTCGATTTAAGCGGCAAAGATGTGATGCGCAAAATAATGATACTGGCCAGGGAAGCAGGCAACATCATGGAAATGGAAGACATTACTAACGATAGCTTTATGCCGCCAGAATGTATGGTTGGTTCGGTAGAAGATTTTTACAAATCGATGGAAAATCACGAAGCGCATTTTAAGCAATTGTTTGTTGATGCGGGTACAAACAAGCTAAAGTTCGTAGCTAATTTTAGTGATGGGAAAGCGTCAGTAGGTTTGCAGCATATAGATTCTCAGCACGACCTATACCATTTGTATGGAAAAGACAATATCGTACTATTTTATACCGACCGGTATGTAGAACAGCCATTGGTAATAAAGGGTGCAGGCGCTGGTGCAGATGTAACCGCATCTGGTGTTTTTGGAGATATCATCAGGGCATCAAGAGTATAACGCCTTTTAATTTCCCCACAGGGAAAAAGCAAAACAGCAAATATGAATGAACATTTAAATGAAATAATCACTGGCCATATAAATAGTGATGCTCCTTTAAGAGATATGAAAGTACTTTCAGGAATTAGTGCCATTGGCACAATAGTTAAAGTACTTGCACCGGCAACAGTAGCCAACCTGGTTTGTGGGTTTGATGTATTGGGCATGTGCCTTAACGAACCCAACGACCTGATGGAAATAAGGCTGCTGGACGAAAAAAAGGTAATAATCATAAGTGCAGATGGCTATCTGTTGCCATTAGACCCGATGCAAAATACAGCAGGTGCGCCACTGGTAGAAATGCTGCATGAACTGCCGGATAATATCGGTTTTGAAGTAACCATCCACAAAAAAATAAAACCCGGCAGCGGAATAGGTTCCAGTGCTGCAAGTGCGGCTGGTGCGGTAGTTGGCGCTAATTATCTGCTAAATAATTTTTTTTCTAAACAAGATTTGGTTCGCTTTGCCATGTTTGGAGAAAAGGTAGCAAGTGGCGTAAAACATGCGGATAATATTGCGCCCTGTATTTACGGCGGCATCACCCTAATACGCAGCATACATCCATTGGATATTGTGCCGATACCAACACCAGATTTATTTGTGACCATCGTACATCCGCAGATAGAAGTACGCACATCCGATGCCCGCCAAATATTACGTAAAGAAGTGTTATTAAAAGATGCCATCAAGCAATGGGGCAATATAGCCGGGCTGGTAGCGGGTTTTATGCAAAACGACTTATCGCTGATAGGCCGCTCTTTAGAAGATGTGATCATTGAACCGGTAAGAAGCATTTTGATACCAGGCTTTGACGAAGTAAAATTTAAATGCAAAGAAGCAGGCGCATTAGGCGGCGGCATATCAGGCTCTGGCCCATCTGTATTTATGCTAAGCAAAGATGAACCAACAGCCAGGGCAGTAGAAAATGTGATGAAACAAATTTACGATAGGATAGGGCTGGATTATCATACGTATGTTACAACAATTAATAAAACAGGCGTCCGCGTGGAGTTATAAGTTAGGAGTTATGAGTTTTTTCGATTCGATTACTAAGCAATTATTTAAGAACCATGCTTGGCGACTAACTTCTATAACTTCCAAATAATCAATAATAAAAACTTAACGCATTACTAATACTATACTGTCCGAGACCTAAAACTCATAACTTATAACTCATAACTAAAAAAGCATGTTTTTTTACAGCACCAACAATATCTCTCCAAAAGTTGATTTTAAACAGGCTACCATTAATGGGCAGGCACCAGATAAAGGTTTGTATTTTCCCGAAGAGATTCCGGTTTTTCCTGTGGAGATGATAGAAAATATCAATAGCTATAGCAACGAAGAAATTGCCTTTCAGGTGATAAGGCCTTATGTAGGTGATGCTATCCCGGAAGCAGAATTACGCCGCATTGTAGCCGAAACCATCAACTTTGATATTCCACTGGTATGGGTTACGGATGATATATTTTCGCTGGAATTATACCACGGACCAACGCTGGCTTTTAAAGATATCGGCGCTCGTTTTATGAGCCGTTGCCTTGGTTATTTTGTTAAAGATTTAGGAAAAAAAGTAACTGTATTGGTTGCTACTTCCGGCGATACTGGCGGTGCGGTTGCCAATGGTTTTTTTGATGTGGATGGAATAGATGTGGTCATATTATACCCTTCAGGCAAAGTAAGTACGGTACAGGAAAAGCAACTGACAACCCTTGGCAAAAATATCCATGCGCTGGAAGTTACCGGCACATTTGATGATTGCCAATTGATGGTGAAGGAGGCTTTTTCAGATGAAGGGCTAAAGGAAAAGCTGTTCCTTACTTCCGCCAATAGCATTAATGTAGCAAGATGGCTGCCGCAGCAATTTTATTATTTCTTTGCCTATAAACAATGGCAGCAAAAAAATAATCCGCCTGTAATAGCAGTGCCCAGCGGCAATTTTGGCAATATCTGCGCAGGTATTTTAGCGCATGTATCAGGCTTGCCGGTCAAGCATTTTATTGCTGCCTGCAATGCCAATGATATTGTGCCATCTTTTATGCAGACAGAAAAATATGAACCTAAAAAAGCGGTGCCCACTATTTCCAACGCCATGGATGTAGGCAACCCAAGCAACTTTATCCGCATACTCGAAATTTTCGGCCATCATTTTATCAACCTTAAAAAAGTTGTGAGCAGTTGTAGTATAACCGATGAAGAAACTAAAGAAACATTAAAGGCTGTCTATCAGCAAAAAAAATATTTATTAGACCCACACGGTGCAGTAGGTTATTTTGCCTTGCAACAATACCAGCAAAAAAATCCCGGCCAAAAAGGCATTGTTTTAGAAACCGCCCACCCTGTAAAATTCTTTGATGTGGTAGAGCCCATAACCGGACAGCCTGTTCTTATACCAACATCTGTACAAGCGCAATTATTACTTCAGAAAAAAAGTACTAAAATAGCAGCAGACACAGCTATGCTGAAGCAATTTTTACTATCGTTATAATGCCTTGCCACCACAAATGGGTTTAAGCAGAAATGGGAAATTTTTAGCAGGTGGATATATGGGATAGCGATATGCTTTGGGCAAAAAAATAGGCATAGTTCAGCTCGCCCTATTGAAAGGTTAATAATTTATAGAAAGTAAATATGGTTATTGAAGAATTTGTTATGCAGCCAAAGATTGCTCAACTATTTCGTCCATTGAAATGCCAGAATGGCTTTCATCATACACGCATTCTCCGCCTTTAATTAATAGCACTTGCGGCGATTCGTGGCTTACATCAAAAATTGCTGCTACGGCCTGCGAAATATCCCTGTGCTTAATTAGGTCCAGGTAATAAAAATCTATCCCTTCAGGCGCACTACCTCTTTCCAGCCTGCTTTTAGCCATACTGCTAATTGAGCAACGGGTGCTATGCTTAAAAATAAGCTGCGGCTTAACCTTCGATTGGTCTTTAACATCTTTTAACTGAGCTTCGCTCGTAATTTCTATCCAATTCATAAAACCATGTTTATCTGTGTTCATTAATGTATCATCCCTGCAGACATTGGGCAACCGGTACGCCTGCTGGCACCACAGGATGTAAAGCTAACGACAGCAGCAATTGCTATCGCTGCAAATAAGATAATTTTTTTCATTTAAAAATATTTTGTTTGTAAAAGGGTATAAACGATGATAAAGGTACAAAAGTTGTGTATTCAATATTTAAGCCATCTATTTTGTTATAAAATCTTAACTTGCTTTTAGTATTTTCAAATTTTTTGTGGTATTTATAAATTATGTTGCATCCTTATAAAAATACTTTATTTTTAATATCATAACCAAACTAAGAAACAATCAAAATCCCTTAAATGCCTTTACAATTACTTCGTCCGATTGCCTTTATTGATTTAGAAACAACAGGCGTAAACCTTTCTACAGATAGAATAGTAGAAGTAGCCATTATTAAAATTTTGCCTGATAATACCAGGCAGGTAAAAAGAAAGCTCATTAACCCGCAAATGCCTATACCAGCTGTAGTTACAGCTATACACGGCATTACCGATGAAATGGTAAAAGATGCGCCTACCTTTAAGCAGGCAGGGAACGAGCTAAAAATGTTTATTGAAAATTGTGATATGGCGGGCTACAACAGCAACCGCTTCGATATACCCATGTTGATGGAAGAATTTTTACGTGCTGGCATGGATGTAGACCTTAGCGCCCGCAGGATGATTGATGTGCAGCATATTTTTTACACCATGGAGCCGCGTACCCTAACCGCTGCTTATAAATATTATTGCGAAAAAGAATTAATAGCTGCGCATAGCGCCGAAGCAGATGTTAATGCTACAATAGATGTATTATTATCGCAGCTTGATCGCTATCCCCATTTGGGTAATTCTGTAGATAGTATTTTAGGCACTATTGGCGAAGAAAAAATTGTTGATTATGCTCGCCGCTTTTTATTTAACGAAAAAGGGGTTGAAGTTTTTAATTTTGGTAAACATAAGGCCCGCCCGGTTGTTGATGTGCTAAGGGCAGAGCCGCAGTACTACGATTGGATGATGAGGGGAGACTTTCCGCTGCACACTAAGCAAAAGCTAACCGAAATTTTAAACAGGACGCTGTTAAAGAATAACTAAATACCCACGCCTAAAATATATCGTGGCAATAATATACTTTTCTATTTGTAAATTCGTAAAAAGAACATCAGGTAAGCCTTGGAAAAAATTGTCATAATACCAACATATAACGAAAAAGATAATATTGCGTCAATTATTGATGCTGTTATGGCTTTGGACCAACAGTTTAATGTGCTGGTAATTGATGATGGCTCTCCGGATGGCACTGCTGCAATTGTAAAATCGCTTTTTGCAATATACCCAAACCAATTATTTTTAGAAGAACGCAAAGGCAAATCCGGCTTAGGCACAGCTTATATACACGGCTTTCGCTGGGCATTGGCACATGGCTACGATTTTATTTTTGAGATGGATGCTGATTTTTCACATAACCCAACCGACCTGCAAAAATTATATGAGGCTTGCAAAAATGGTGCTGGTGTTGCGGTTGGATCCAGGTATGTAAAAGGCGGCGCTGTCGAAAACTGGCCTACTAACCGTATTGCCTTATCAAAAGGAGCTTCTTTATACACGAGGATAATTACGTGGATGCCGGTTAGTGACCCAACGGCAGGCTTTGTATGTTACCGCAGGGAAGTGTTGGAATCTATTAATTTATCGGAAATACATTTTGTTGGTTATGCCTTTCAAATAGAAATGAAGTTTGCCGCCTGGAAACTTGGCTTCACCATAAAAGAAGTGCCCATCACTTTTAAGGACCGAAAATTAGGGGAAAGTAAAATGAATAAAGGCATCATAAAAGAAGGCGTTTTAGGCGTGCTTAAATTAAGATGGATGAGCATGTTTAAAAACTACCGCAACAACGTAAAAAATACCTACCCCCCTACAAAAAATGTCCTTGATTTTCAACAACCTGAAGTGATGCTGGAAAGAAAATAATTTTTTATTTATGTATTATTTTTAACGGCTGCATCTGTACAACAAACCTATTGTTATGCAGAAATTAATTGTAGCAGCAGCCATTGCTATCATAGCATTGCTTGACTTAAAAACACCCGCCTCTTTTACCGTAACCGGCAAAATTACTGATGCTACCGGGCAGCCAATTTCAGGAGTAATTATCAAAATAAAAAATGACAGTACCGTCACACAATCTAATGTAGCGGGCACCTACGCAATTACAGTGCCTGATGCTAATGCAGTACTGCAATTCTCTTCTGTTGGTTATATCAATCAAAACATCAAAGTTAAAAATCAACTTGTTATCAATGTAAAATTAATGCCAACGATTAATGCATTGCAAGAAGTAGTGGTAGTAGGCTATTCAGCATTACGAAGCGATGAATATTCGGATAACAATAGCAATGAAACGGTGCTGCCCATGCAGCAAAATTATGGTGCTAGTAATCAATTGGCTGGTAAGGTGGCTAGCAATCAAATAAGTGGGCAAATTACGGATAGAAAAAAAGTCTATGCCGGAAAAGAGGAAGGACCAGGCGGCAAAGGCTATGATTTTATAAAAGAAAATTCTTTTGTAAAAGTATCCGATAACCCTTTGTCAACTTTTTCTATTGATGTTGATGCAGCTTCTTACAGCAACGTGCGCCGTATTTTACAACAGGGAAACTTGCCACCGGCAGGGGCTGTGCGCATTGAAGAAATGGTAAATTATTTTACCTACGATTATCCGCAGCCCGAAGGCGACAAGCCCTTTTCCGTATCAACAGAAATTGGGAAATGCCCTTGGAACGGCGAACACCGCCTGGCGCTGATTGGGCTGCAGGGAAAAAACATACCAGTACAAAATTTACCTGCCAGCAACCTTGTTTTTTTAATAGATGTTTCCGGCTCTATGTTTAGTGATGATAAACTGCCGCTGGTACAGCAATCTTTAAAATTATTGACCGATCAATTGCGGGAGCAGGATAATGTTGCCATTGTAGTATATGCCGGCAATGCTGGGCTGGTACTACCTTCTACAAGTGGCGCTAATAAAACTACTATTAAAAATGCTATTGATGCATTGCAGGCTGGTGGCTCAACGGCAGGTGGGGAAGGTATTCAGTTAGCATATAAAACTGCATTGGAGCATTTTAAGGACAAAGGCAATAACCGGGTAATATTATGTACCGATGGCGATTTTAATGTGGGCACCAGCAGCGATGATGAACTGGAAACCATGATTGAAAAAAAAAGAGAAAGTGGTATTTTTTTAACCATACTAGGTTTTGGTTCCGGCAACTACCAGGATGCTAAAATGCAAAAGCTTGCTGATAAAGGCAATGGCAACCATGCGTACATCGACCAGTTAAGTGAAGCAAAGAAAGTGCTGGTAAATGAATTTGGCGGCACCTTGTTTACTATAGCGAAAGATGTAAAATTACAAGTAGAATTTAACCCGGCTATAGTGCAAGGATATAGGTTGATTGGGTATGAAAACCGCATGCTTGCCAAAGAAGATTTTAATGATGATAAAAAAGATGCCGGCGAATTAGGCAGCGGGCATACCGTTACTGCACTGTATGAAATTATACCTGCAGGGCGACCATCCATATTTTTGAAGAAAGTTGACACCCTTAAATACCAGCGGCCAAAAGAGTTTACCAAAGCTGTTTTTAATAACGAATGGATGACGGTAAAGCTTAGATACAAACAACCAGATGGCGGCACCAGCCAGCTATTGGAAAAGACTGTAAAATATGATGCAATAAATATTTTTCCCTTGACCGATAACTACCGGTTTGCTGTATCTGTAGCAGCATTTGGCATGCTGTTGCGAAACTCTGAATATAAACAGGAAGCCAGTTACACCAAGGTAATACAATTAGCAAAAACTGCTATTGGCAAAGATGTGGAAGGGTATCGCAAAGAGTTTATACAACTGGTAAAAAAGGCATCTGCCATTGCCGGCAATGCCGAGGATGAAGAAGACGAAGATGGCTTATCGGCAAAATAATTTCCCTAAAAAACAAACGTAAATACAGCCGTAATGGTGTGTTTAGCAACAATACGTTACCGGCTTTTTTACCAAAAACTATTCTATTACTTTACCTGAAAATTTATTTTATGAACACAATACAGCTATCTATTGCCAAACCATGCCATAAAGATTGGGCCACTATGCAACCCGATGAGCAAGGCCGTTTTTGCAGCTCCTGCAACAAAAGCATAATTGATTTTACGGTGATGGATGAAAGGGAAATATACACCACGCTGTTAAAAGGCACTGCTGAAACTTGCGGCAGGCTTACACAGCAGCAGCTTGATGGAGTAATAAAATACCAACCAGAAAAAAGGCAACGCTGGCATAAATATTTTTTTAGCTTTTTAGTGCCTGCCTTTTTGTTGGTTAAACAAGCTGGCGCACAAAAAATAATGGGTAAGCTTAGGGCTACCGCTACTACTGCTATTTGTGATAAAATGACTATGGGAGAAGTAAGTATTAACTCAATCCAAAAACATCTTGAATTTTCAGGTATAGTGGTAGATGCTATAAACAAAGTAATGATTAAAGGCGCAACAATACAAATTAAGAATGGTAATACAGGAGTGCTTACAGATAGCACAGGAAACTTTGAATTAAGAATAAGCACTGGTGCACAGATGATGACTATAGTGATTAGTGCCGTTGGTTATGAACCCAAAGAAATTACATTGGCGGTACCTGTTACTGATTTTAAATTGACGGAGGAGGTTATAGTTTTAAATAGAGCTGTAAAATTACTAGGAGAAGTTGTATTAAAAAGTGATGACAGATATGGCCGTAAGGGAAATATGGGAGTGATAATGACCGTAACCCGATATACTCATTTTAATAATAGGTTTATAACAGCTCTTACCGATTCCCTTAAAATATTTCCTAACCCTGTTGAGCATGGCAATGCTTT
>JANXVN010000222.1 GCA_025351645.1 Ferruginibacter sp. | reverse complement strand
TACCATAAATAGCAGAGGAAGAGGCATCCTTTAAAACTTCAATAGATGCAATATCATTAGGGTTTACATCGCCCAATCCACCAGATGGAACACCATCGATAACAATTAATGGGTCAGAATTATTTAAAGTACCCGTACCCCTGATACGAATTGTAGAACCACCTCCAGGACTACCATCATTGCTTATGATATCCACACCGGAAGCACGACCTTGTAAAGCTTGTGCAGCATTAGCAATTGGCACATTTTTAAATTCATCACCTTTAACAGTACTGATTGTACCGGTAACATCTCTTTTTCTTTGTGTGCCATACCCAACAACAACATCTGTAAGACCAGCCACAGCCGGAACCAATGTAATAACTAAACTTGCAGGGGGTACTTTACCAACATTTATTATTTGTATTTGTGTTTTAAATCCTACAGAAGAAATTTCAATTTCATATGTTCCTTCTTCAATATTCAGTTCAAACTTTCCAAATTTATTAGTGGATGTCCCTATATTTAATTTTTTGATAAGAACCGAAGCCCCAATAACAGGGTTAGTATTGTCATCCACTACTACTCCTGTAACAAGTTGCTTTACAGCTACAACAAGGGAAGCCTCCGGTTTTTTTAGCTCCTCCTCCTCCTTATCCTTTTCCTTTATTATAATCACATTCTCTTTAATAACGTAAGAGAATGGCTGTTGCTTAAAGCAGATGTCCAAAATCTCCTCTACCGTTTTATCCGTTACTTTTAAATTCACTTTTTTTCCATCGGCAACCATGCGGCTGTTGAAAATAAAATGATAGCCCGATTTTTCTTCCAGTAATTCAAACACCTGTTCCAGCGTTGCATTTTTGGCAGAGATCGTAATTTTTTGAGAAAGGCTTTTTGCACTAATATGCAAGGATGCCACAATCATTAAAATGGTAGTTAGCTTCATAATCAGCGTAATTTTTTTCAGAAAACCCTTCTTTGCAGCCCACGGGCGGAGAAGTGATGGTAAAAGCATAAGTTTGTGATTGAGGTGAAAAAATCAGTTGTCATTTCGTTTTGGCCTGTATAGGTAGCCTTATTATATTTCAGGGGCGACTGTCATCGTCCCTGTTTTTTTCAGCTACCAAAAATTTTATATTTTCATTGGTATCAAATCATTGTTGTTCAAGTTATGTTACTTGTTTTTTTATGGCAACACTATTATTTTTTTATTGTCAATCTTAAAGTGAACAGTACCCGTTAATTCAAGCATTTGCAACAAAGCCGATACATTTTGCATGCGGGGCAACGAGGCTGTAAAATATTGATTGGTACTTTTGCTTTGGTATTCCACATCTACATCGTACCATCTACCCACCTGGCGCATCAATTCTTTAATACCTGTTTCTTTAAACCGAAATTCTCCATTTTTCCAAGCCATTACTTGTTTAATATTGGCATTGTGTTCGTCCATATTACCGGTAGTTCTATTTAGGTCTGCCTGTCTGCCGGGCTGCAAATTTTTTGTTACCCCATTAGCTTTCAGGCTGACGCTTCCTTCAAGCAAAGTGGTACTAATATTTTCTTCTTCTGCATAACTCATTATATTAAAGTGAGTACCCAAAACGGTTATATCCGTATTGCTTGCTGTAACATGAAAAGGCATTGCTGCATTTTTAGCCACTTCAAAATAAGCCTCCCCTTTTAACTCCACTCTTCTTTCTTTTCCAACAAAAGCAGTTGGAAAAATTAATGAAGAAGCAGCGTTTAACCAAACAGCAGTACCATCAGGTAATTCAACCCTGTACTGGCCCCCACGGGGAGTTGTAATGGTATTAAAAAGAACTTTACCCTCATTTTTACCCTCTTTTTTATAACTCAATAACCCCGTATTCAGTTTAATTATCTTAGTATTGTTTTGGTTTGCTACATACCCATTTTTGGCTGTGTCAAGAATAATGACTGATCCATCGTCCAATGTAAGCATAGCCTTAAGACCACCTGGCTTAATATCAGTTTTATGCTCCTTGTTGGCGGCTATGCCAGGCATGCGTTCCTTTTTTTTATGTACCATAAAAAAAATAGCGGTACTCACTATCAATAATAAAGAGGCGGCGGCAATATATCTTTTTACAAATAGTAAAGGCACTCTTTTTTTATGTGTT
>JANXVN010000207.1 GCA_025351645.1 Ferruginibacter sp. | reverse complement strand
GTGAAAACTTTGCAGCCTGAACATTTCCTGGATACGGAACCAGGAAATCACTTCTGACTTCACCAATAATATCCCAAAGAAAAGCCCTAAAAAAAGAAACCGTAAATTGTAATTAAGTGGATGTTTTTTATTCGTTGCCTTGTAGTCCGCATCTAAAGAACTTACTTCAAAATCTGTATTTGGCGTTGCACGCCCCGCTAATTGTGGCATATAATTTTTATAATTTCATAATGATTGGCAAAACAATATTTGCCATAAAAAAACCACCCGCCATAAAACAGATAGTAGCAATTAATGAAGGCAACTGTAAATTGGATAAGCCCATTATAGCATGGCCGCTGGTGCACCCTCCGGCATAGCGTGTGCCAAAGCCTACTAAAAAACCTCCACCAACAATCATTACTAAGCCTCTAACCGTAAGTAATGCATGCCAGTTAAATATTTGCTGGGGCACAAGCGAGCGGTAATTGTTTATACCATAGCCAGATAATTCTTTTGCCAGGGCCGGGTTTATTTTTACTGCATCCATATCCATAAAAAGTGTGGCAGCAATAAAGCCTCCTGCCACAATGCCAAAAACAAAAAACAAGTTCCAGCTTTCTGCTTTCCAGTTGTATTGAAAAAATGGAATTTTAGCAGGTATGCATGCTGCACATATATGCCTTAGCGTGGAAGAAATACCAAAAGTTTTATTGCCAATAATAAGCAGTAACGGCACCATTAAGCCAATTAACGGGCCTGCAATGTACCAGGGCATGGGTTGTTTTAAAATTTGTAACATAATTTTTGCCGTTATAATTTTTTAGGTGATTTTTTTTCTTCCCGCTTAAATACACCAAACAATATTGCCGCTACCAAAGCACCATACAAAGTGCTTCTGTAAGGATTAGAAGTGATAAGGCAGGTTCCATTTATACAGCCTACGTAAGTATAGTATAAAAAGCCTGCGAAAGCGCCTAACAGCGCTCCAAAAAAATATGTCTTATTTGATAAAACCCATTTCTTCATGTTGTAACTTTTAAGTATTAGCTGTGTAAAGATGGTTCAATCAAGTTATTGTTTTGGTGACTATTGTCACCACGTATTTTAAAAGAAAATTTCCTTGGTCAAAATATAAATGCCCATCATCAAAACAAACCAGCCAAAACCTTTTTTTAATTTATTTCCGGGCAATTTTTTATTGGCATATCCACCAATAAATATGCCGCCAACTGCTATACTAATTATTTTAAAAAGAAACAGCCAGTCAATTTTAAAATGCCCAATATCTCCAGTGAAGCCAATGAGTGAATTTAAGGCAATAATTAGTAAGGAAGTGCCTATCGCTTCTTTCATGGGCAATTTCACCAGCAGCACCAGTGTTGGTATTAATAAAAAACCTCCGCCCGCTCCTAACAAGCCGGTAGCAAAACCAATAGCAATTCCGTATAACAGTAATTTGTACAGGCTGGCCGATATATTTTTTACAAGCTTTATTTTTGTTTCATCATTTCTGTCTTTTATCATGGAAAAAGATGCAGCCATCATTAAAATAGCAAACAAAACCATTATTATAAAAGATTGGGTAATATGGATATTGCCAATAATACCAATGGTTGCAGGTATATTGGGCACTAAAAATTTACGGGTTAAAAATACCGTGGTAATGGAAGACAGCCCAAACAATAGAGCTATCTTAATATTTACATAACCCTTGCGGTAGTTATTAAAAGCACCGGCCAGGCTAACGGAACCAACTACAAATAAAGAGTAAGAAGTGGACAGTACCGGGCTAATACCAAAAAGATATACCAGCACCGGCACTGTAAGTATGGACCCGCCTCCACCTATCATGCCCAACGATATGCCAATTAATAAAGAAGCGAAATAACCTAGTAGCTGCATGCCTGCAAATTGAGGTTATTATTTATAACGAACGGTGACATTCATCACACTTGCAAATATTGCCAACTAATAATTTAAATGTTTTGGCGGTTTACTTTTATCGCTCCCTTTTCTGCAAGCTTTTTCAAAAGCCTTGATATCACTTCCCTGGATGTGCTTAGTTCAATGGCTATCTGCGCATGTGTTACGGCAATAATTTTGCTATTACTTATTTTAGCATGCTTTTTCAGGTACAGCACCAGCCTTTCATCCATATTCTTAAATGCGATGGCATCAATTGTCTCCAGCATTTCTTGAAACCTCGCCCTATATGTAGATAGCACAAATTGGTACCATGATTTATATTCGGTCATCCATTGGCCAACAAAATTTATTGGTATAGCATATACTTCGGTAGGCTTAACAGTGGTTGCTTTTATTTCACTGGCCTTGTTTTGTACACCGCATATTATCGATAAAGCGCAAGCCTGCCCTGGTTCCAAGTGGTACATAAATATTTCATTCCCTGCTTCATCTTCCCTATAAATTTTTACCAGACCTTTTTTTATAAGGATGGTAGGCCTCACATTTTGCCCACTCTTCATCAATTCTTCGCCTTCAGCAAATTCTTGCACAATAGCATTCTTTTCAATGTCTTTTATCAATCCAGCTTCAAATTCAGGGAAGGTTTCTTTTAATTCAAAATGGTGCATAATAATTTTAGTTTAACAACTAAGGCTGCTATTAATGCCTCTAAACATTATAAGCCTGGTGCCTTAAGCTTATGGACTAAGCTATCACTAAAAGTAGCCATTCCTTTTTGCCTTCAGCTTAAACGCTCGTTAATTTGTTTCCTTCACCTCATCATTTGCCGCTGCAACTACTTTATCATCTTTATTTAAAGCGCCAAATACCTCTATCTTGCTACTGGTTTGGTTGCCTGTTGTTACATCTACCTTGGTTACTTTTTTATTTTTTACTACCAGTACATATTTTCTTTCTGTAGAGGTAACTACGGCTTGCCTTGGCACAAAAAAAGCGTCGATGTTCCCTTTTGAATATAATACAACATCTGCAAACATGCCAGGGGCAAGGGTTTCATCTTTGTTAAAAACATCTACCTCCATCCTTTCGCTACGGTACTGCGCATTCTCGTTCATCGATTTCCGCTTGATAAAGCCGGTCATCTTTTTTCCCTGCAAGGCACTAACATAAAATGATACCGTGTCTTTATTTTTCAGGTTTGCCGCAACGCCTTCGGGGATATCTATCTGCAGCCGCAACTGGCTTACCTGCTTCAATTCAAGCATCGGCTTATCTTTGGATGAATTGCTTACCAATGCACCCGGATGGATATTTCTTTCGGTGATGACCCCTGCAAATGGCGCCACCACCTGCAGGTAGCCTAACATGGTTTGCTGCATTTGCCAGTTGGTTTTTTCCGCATTGCACAACATGCTGTCTGCTTCCATTTTAGCCTTTACCGTAGATAAGTCTAAAGGCGAGATTGCACCAGCCGTACGGGACGCTTCCTGCAGCCTGTTATACCGTTCTTTATCAATTGTAAAATCTACTTTAGTGCGGGCATATTTTTCTTTTGCCTGCAATGCTGCCTGCACCAATTCAGGCGCTTCCAATACCATAAGCAAAGCTCCCTTCTTAACCTTCGACCCAATATCTACCAGCACGGTTTTTACATAACCGTTTACCTTAGGGAAGATGCTTACTTCCTGGTAAGCCGCTAGTTGTGCCGGCAGTTTAATGGTTGTGGCAACGCCGCCTTTTTCAACCGCTGCCAATTGATAAGCAGGTTCGACAGCCTTAGCTACGGGTGCCCTTTTTTCTTTTTCTTTATCAGAAGAACAGGATGCAAAACCGATAATTAATACGATGGGGATGATATAAAATTTCATGTAAGAATGTTTTAGTTGTTAATATTTTCTGGTAAAAGGGATACCGGTTTGAATGATGCTTTTTGCCTTACCCAGCCATACACTAAGGGCACGATAAACAGCGCCGCAAATGTAGAAGCGATGAGCCCGCCAATAACCGCACGGCCTAAAGGGGCAGACTGGTCGCCAGCTTCGCCTAAGCCGCTGGCCATGGGCACCATGCCCGCTATCATAGCAAAGCTTGTCATTAATATAGGGCGCAGCCTAACGCTTGCAGCTACGGTTGCGGCTTTAAAAGGGTCTTTGTATTGCAGCCGTAATGCCTCTGCATTAGTCACAATCAAAATGGCGTTGGCAACAGATACGCCGGTGCTCATAATGATGCCCATATACGATTGCAGGTTGAGCGTTGCCCCTGTGGCCATCAGCAATAACATAGCGCCTAACAATACAGCAGGCACGGTTGATAAAATTGAAATGGCCACGCCGAAAGATTGGTAGTTGGCCGCAAGCAATAACAAAATAACTATGATGGCAACCAGTAAGCCTGTCTGTAAAGAGTCCAATGTTTCAACAAGTAAAGAGGACATCCCTTTTACTTCCGATACCAAACCCTTTGGTGGCGTGCCTAAACTTTTAATAGCTTTTTGTACCGCAACAGTAGCTGTGCCTAAATCTTTTTTATAAATATTAGCGCTAACTGTAAGGAACCTTCTTGGGCCGCTGCGGTCGTATTCTCCGGGCAAGGTGTCGATGCTCATTTGCGCTATGTCGGATAATATCGGCCTTGATTTTCCTTTAACCAGAGAGATAGATTGTAGCTGTTCAATAGAATTCATCAGGTACTCCGGCACTTGCACCTGTACCTGGTAGGTGTAAGCAACTTTGGTATCCAGCCATTGCACTTTTTCTGTAAAGCGGCTACTGGATGTAGCATCGGTAATGCTGCGGGCTACTTCATTCAAATTAAGCCCCATCTGCGCCAGCCTGAACCTGTCTATATTTATCTTGATGGTAGGAAATTTTAATGGCTGCGCTATCTGTACATCCCGCAGGTAATTTACCTGTTTCAGGCTATCAACCAACCTTTGGGAAAACGTTTTCAATTCCTCAAAATTCTTTCCTGCTATCCTTACTTCTATGGGTGTGGATGCGCCTTGCGCCATTATCTTTTCCGTTAGTTCAATCGGTTCAAAAGATATGTTCAGCTCGGGGTAAGCGGTTTTAATATTCTTGCGCAGCTTATCTTTTAATTCATCCAGGTTGGCCTTGTAACCTTCGTCTAAATTTATTTGTAAGATGGCCTCATGCGTGCCGCTGTTAAATATGTACAGGTTGCTGCTTCCATAACTGCTGGGTATCAATCCTACATAAGCGGAGCTGATGGCCACGTGCCCGTTAACGGTTGAATCGATTACGGCCAGTACTCCTTTGGCTGCACGTTCTGTCTGCTCCAGCCTGGTGCCATCGGGCTCTTTTATCCTTACCTGCAACTGGCCGTTGTTTGTTTTAGGCAATAAATCTTTGCCAATAAACACAAAGCAAATACCTGCAGCGGCAAGCGATAATACCAGGTAAATAAGTACTATCAATTTTCGTTTAGGCATCCATCTTTCCAGCAAATTTGCCAGCCCCATCTTTATGCGTTGAAAAAAGCCATTTTCTTCCGGATGCTTCTTGTCTTCAATATTGTGTTCCTGTATTTCCTGCCTTTCTTCAGCATCCAAAGCCAGGCCAGCGTGGGCATGTGGCTGGTTGTGCTGGTAATGGAACATATCTTCTTTCAATAACCAATTGGCAATAACCGGCACTAAAGTTTGGGCGGCTAAAAAAGAAATGATCATAGCAAAACCAATGGATAAAGACAACGGCAGGAACATCGCTTTGGGCACGCCATTCATTACAAACGATGGTGCAAATACGGCGAGTATGCAAAGCAATATCAGCAATAAGGGAAAAGATATTTCTTCGCATGCATCAAGGATGGCCTGCTTTTTATTCTTCCCCATTTCCAGGTGCTGGTGTATGTTTTCTATCGTTACAGTTGCCTGGTCTACCAGTACGCCGATAGCTAAAGCAAGCCCGCTTAAAGTCATGATGTTGATTGATTGGCCTGCAAGGTTAAGGAACAATACACTACTTAAAATTGCTACAGGTATTGTTATTACTACTACTAAACTGCTGCGCCAATCCTTCAGGAATAGTAGCACCATCAGCCCTGTTAATATCGCACCCAATATGCCTTCGGTCATCAAACTTTTTACCGCATTAATAACAAAGACAGACTGGTCAAATTCATAGCTGATGTTCACGTCATCCGGCAAAAGGCTTTGCATTTCCGGCAGCTTGCTTTTAAGCGATTGAACGACCGCCCAGGTAGATGCATCTGCAGTTTTTACTACGGGTATGTACACCGATCGTTTACCATTTATCAATGCATAATCTACGGTAACATCTGCCGCATCTGCCACCGTTGCTACATCGTGGATGAATACAGAAGCTGCGCCATTGGTAGCAATAGGTATGTCTTCAAAATGCTGTACACTTTCTTCTAAACTATTTACGGTGGTAACATACATCATACTATCCACCCGTAAATTGCCCGATGGGCTGATGCTATTATTTTTTGAAATGGCTTCCACTATCTGGTCTGGCGACAGGTTGAACTGCCTCAATTTTTCAGGGTCTACACTTACTACTACCGACCTTGAATTGGCACCAAAAGGCGGTGGCGCAGATAAGCCGGCAACGGTAGAAAACATTGGGCGCACCCGTGTAACGGCCAAGTCATAAATTTCTTTTAAAGATTTTATTGGGCTGCTAAACACCAGCTGCCCTACCGGAAGCGATGAGGCATCGAACCGGATAACCTGTGGCGGCAAGGCTCCTGGAGGAAAAAACTTGGAGGCCCTGTTTACCTGCAACGCTACCTGGGCAGATGCTTCGGCCATATCTGTACCCTCATAAAAGGAAAGCTTTATTAACGTAAGCCCTTGTATGTTCTTGCTTTCCATGTTCTTGATGCCGTTCACGTACAAAAACTGGTCTTGCAGGCGGGTGGCAAAAAAGCCTTCCATTTGCTGGGGGCTCATGCCTCCGTAAGATTCTATCACATAGATAGTGGGCAGGTTGAGTTTTGGAAAAATATCGATAGGGATTGTCCTTATTGCCATAATGGAAAATAACAACAGCCCTGTAAAAAGCACCAATATGGTAATGGGCCTTTTTAACGCAGCACGTACCATAATAATTATTTTAGTGTTTGTATAAATGGGATAAGGTTTCCGGAAGCGGCGGCTTTGTCTAGCTGCGCAAGGTACCAGTCGTTGAGGGTTTCAACATAATCCGCTTGCGAACGATACAGCACAAAAGAGGCATTAGTAAGGTCTATCAAAGAGATGATGCCCGCTTTGTATTGTGCCAGTTTTTGGTTGTAGGTATCCTCGGCGCTCTTCAATTGCACAGGCAATTCTGTAAGGTTCGCACGGGTTGTCTGCAGTGCATTATCTGCCTGCCTTACCGATGATGCCAGCGCTAATTTTTGTTGCTGTAATTCATAATCACTGGCTTGTACCTGATAGCGGTTGATGGCCAGTTTATCTTTTTTATAAATACCATTAAAAAGGTTATAAGTAAATGCAATGCCTATAGCATAATTAAAGCGCTGGTAGCCAAGCCCTTTGCTTAACGTTTTGTAATCGTCATTGTATTGTATGCTGCTGCCCCTTGCCCACGAACTTGCTGCCAGCAATATTTTAGGCAGGTAGCTTTTTTTAATGAGCCGTTCATTGGTGAGCAGGATGTTTTTCTTTTGCGCAAAATAATCCACTAAAGGATTGTTGGCCGCATCAGTTGCAAAAAGTATTTCCGTGGGCCTGCTTTTGGTGGAATTGTTTGCCAGCGTATCCAGTACCAATAGCGCGGCAGGGATACCTGTGAGGTAAGAAAGCTGCTCTTTCAATTGGCTGATATTGCCCAGCGTTTGGTTATAGCTGATCTTTGTCCTGGATAGCTCTGCCTTTGCCAAAGAGGAGTCAGCTCCTGCGGTTATACCGCTGGCTGTAAGCGCTTGTATAACCGTGAATATGCTTTGGTACCTGGCAATATTCTGGCTATCTGCGTTAAGCCGGTATTGATCCTTGAGTATATTAAAATACAGCTTGGCTATATTGAGGCTGATAAAATATTGCTGCTTTTTTAAATCACTTTGCTCAAGGCTTACATAGGCTTTTGCGTTGCTAAGCTTTGCATCATTAAGCCCGAAATTTTCCAGTTCATACTCGCTGTACAATACGGCGATATTGCCGGTGGCAGGCTGTGGATTGTTTTCTCCCCTTATGCTGCCTGAGGTAGAGGGCGTTATGCCGAAAGTAAAATAACTTCCTTCGATAGAATTTGCGGAGCCTATGTTAAGCTGCTCGCTGAACTTAAGCTGCGGCAAAAAGGAATGCCTGGTATCGGTTACTCTTGCTGTTGCGGCATTGATCAATGCTTTTTTTTGCATCAATACCGGCAGGTAATTTTGAGCGCTATCTACAAGGCTTATTAAAGAATATTTTTTGGTTTGAGAAATTAAGGAAAGTGTAGGCACCAGGAATAAAGCACCGGATACCAAGTAACACTTCCCCATAAAGGAAAAGCCCATATATTATTATTAAGATGAGAGATGTTGTGAACAGGATGTTACACGACAGCTGGAGGGCCTCTTAATTTATTGGAAAGAAGATGAGAAGATGGGAGTAGCGGATCTGGGTATGTATAGAAAAGGTTTGCCTTTATTAAGTAGATGGCTACTTCAAAAATGGGCGGTAGTATAACCGGCGCACTTTCTGGCTGAAACCTTTTATTAAGGCGGATGCTGACTTCTTTGTTGTTAGCCTTATCTGACTGAAAAGATGGGGTGGCTTTTTTACCAGCAACCTGTTTACCAATTGTTACGGTGGCCGTTTGCTTGTAAGGAAAAGGCGTATCAAGATTAAAAAAGCTTTGTACAATAAAAAATGGGATGTACAATAGCAGCAATGATATCTTCGAGAACTTAAAGAATATTTTTTGCTGTTTTAAATATAATA
>JANXVN010000205.1 GCA_025351645.1 Ferruginibacter sp. | reverse complement strand
ACCGGGTTCATCAGCGCGGCTTTAATGGCCTGAAAACTAACGGTGATAATTGTTAACAATATGGCTGCCAGGCCTGCAATAACAAATATCCACCAACTGATAGTTATACGGTAAGCAAAATCCTGCAGCCACTTATCCATTGCCCACCATGCCAGCGGCCACGCTATTATATTTGCTATTAAAACCAGCTTTAAAAACTCTTTAGATACAAGCTGCACCAGGCTTGCAACCGTTGCACCTAATACTTTGCGCACCCCTAATTCTTTAGTACGCTGCTCTGCAGTAAAAGTTGCCAGCCCAAATAGACCGAGGCAGGCCACTAAAATAGTAAGCCCCGCAAACAGCCCCAATAATTGCCCCACCTTTTGTTCTGCCTTATAAGTATTATTAAAGCGTTCATCTAAAAACGAGTAGTCGAATGGCTCTTCAGCAGTAAGCCCTTCCCATTTATTTTTCATCATGGCCAGTAAGCCCGCCATGCCTGCCGTTTTTGCTTTTACAATGATGTTGCCGGTATTATCGCCCAGTACCATTACCAGCGGTGTTATGGCTTCATGCAAAGATTTGAAGTTGAAATCTTTCACTACGCCAATGATAGTGTATGATTTTTTAGTACCATCATTATCGTTCCTTGTAACAGTTTGTCCTAATGTATTTGTTGCCCATCCTAAATTTTTAGCAGCGGTTTCATTTACAATGATCCCTGAAGAATCCAGACCAAACTCCTTAGAGAAATTCCTTCCACTAGCCATCTGCATGCCCATTGTAGGGATATAGTTTTGGTCTACATCATAGCGCAGCGTTTTTACCATTTGATTGGCATTGCCATTGGGGTAAATAAAGAAATTATTGTTGTTGCTCCATCCCGCAGGCAAGTAGCTGGATACGCTAACATCCACTATTCGCGGATCTTGCAGCAATTGGTTACGATAGACATCCTGCTTGCCATTCAATAACCAGGTGCCGGGCAATATCACCACCTGGTCTTTTTCGTACCCTAATTTTTTATTTTGTATGTAAGAGAGCTGCATATAAACTACCGCAGTACCAATGATTAAAATAATAGAAATAAAGAATTGAAAAACTACTAATCCGCTCCTTAACCCAATGCTATTTTTACCTGCCTTGAACTTGCTTTTCAATACGGTTACCGGGTTAAAAGAAGAGAGGTAAAAGGCAGGGTAGCTTCCTGCAAGCACGCCGGTAAATAAGCCTACCAGCAATACACCCGGTAACAGCCAGGGGTTGGCGGCAATATTCAATGATACATCAATACCAGCAAGCTTATTAAAATACGGCAGTGCCAGCCATACGATACCAATAGAGAGCAGCAAAGCAATAGCAGTTACCAATATAGATTCTGTCAAAAACTGGCGTACCAGTTCTGCCTTTTGCGAACCCAGCACTTTACGTATGCCCACTTCACGGCTACGCTTAGACGCACTTGCTGTAGAAAGGTTCATAAAATTAATACAAGCTATCAGTAGCATAAAAATAGCAATGGCACTAAAAATATAAATGTACTTGATATCGCCTGCGGGCGAAAGGTCATTCGCAAAATCAGAGTGAAGATGTATGTCAGTTAGCGGTTGCAGGTACAAGCCCAGGTCGTTGCCTTTGCTGCGATATTGCGCCAGCGTAACGCCCATCGATTTTTGTAATTGCGGACCCATATATTTCTCCACCACTTGTGGCAGCTTGGCTTCCAGCTTTTTATAGTCGTAGCCTTTTTGCAAAACCAGGTACGTGTAATAATTAGATGTCATCCACGAAGGGTCACTTGCATCATGCATGCTCGCCATCGAAATAAAAACATCAAAATGAAAATGAGCATTAATTGGCACTTTATCTATCACGCCAGTTACCCTGTAACTAACGCTATCGCCTTTAAAATTAAAAACTTTTCCCAGGGCGTCTTCATTGCCAAAAAGCCTGTTGCCCATTGCTTTAGAAAGCACCACTGTATTAGGTTGTACCATCGCCGTCCTTGCATCGCCTTCAATCAATGGCAAGGTAAACACATCAAAAAAATTGGCGTCTACAGCTGCAGCCTGGTTATCTTTAAATACTTTATTGGCATATAATATAACTGGCGCACCAACCTGCCGTAAACGGGTAGCAGCCTCTACTTCAGGGTAATCGGCTTTTAATGTTTGTGCCGTTGGCGGCATTACGTTTGCTTCATTTAATTTGCCTCCCTGTACGGTACCTTTAAAAATAACCCTCACCATCCTATCTGATTTTTCGTTAAACTTATCATAGCTTAATTCGTTTTGCAGGTATAACAAAATAATAAGGCAGGTAGCAATACCAAGTGCCAGCCCAAAAATATTAATGGCCGAAAAAGCTTTGTTGCGCCAAAGGCTTCGCCATGCAATCTTAAAATAATTCTTAATCATACAATTTGTTTTATTCTATTATTTTTTGACCGAAATAACAGCGGTAATAAACGTTTTTTATTTTTGGTTTTTGGTTTGCTCCTTGCTACACTATTATTTTTACAGCGGCTAGATTATTGGTAAAGCTTTTTTGTCCCGCCCAATACAGCAGCGATGTGGTACTGCGGTGGCGTCGCACTCTTGTACTAATACCTTTACTGAGCTCTTCTTCAATTTTCTACCTTACTATAACAATCCCTCAGTATGCTCTAACCGCTGACGGGGTTGGCAACCGCCGTCAGGGTTGTTACCCCTGTAAACAGAATACTCTCTACATTGAAAAAACTCATCACTTATAACTCATCACTAATAACTTTATTACTCGCTTCTTAAGCTCTTAACCGGGTTCATCAAAGCTGCCTTTATGCTTTGGTACGCTACAGTTAAAAGTGCTATCGCAATAGCACCAATACCAGTTACCGCAAATACCCACCATTGTATTTGTATGCGGTAAGCAAAATCTTTTAACCAATTGCTCATTGCATACCAGGCAATAGGTGTTGCTATAATAATGGCTACCACAACAAGTTTCACAAAATCTTTACTTAGCATTATTACAATGCTTTGTATGCTTGCGCCTAATGATTTGCGTACGCCAATTTCTTTTATCCGTTGCTCAATCATCAGCAAGGCAATAGCGAACAAACCCATGCAACTAATGATAATAGCGATGGCCGCTGCAATGCTGTAAATAGTGGACAATTGTTGTTCTTTTTTATACCATCGTTCGGTATTTTCATCGAGAAATGAACCTTGGAATTGTTTATCTGGAAATTCAGATTTCCAGAATTTTTTTACCTTTTCCATCATGCTTACCATAGTGCCTGTTTTCAATCGCAGTAAGGCATACCCAATAGATGTACTGTGACCAATCTGCATAGTAAGGGGTTCTACTTTTTCATATGGCGAGTACAAATGAAAATCAGGGATAACGCCTACTACCTGCAACTTTGGTTGCGACGTATCGGGCCATATAAATTTACCCACCACCTCTTTATCACCCATTTGTTTTGCCATACTCTCGTTGATAATG
>JANXVN010000180.1 GCA_025351645.1 Ferruginibacter sp. | reverse complement strand
TGTAAGTTGTGCAGGAACTTCCAATACCTTTACAATTACTGTTTATCCAACAGCCACTGTTAATGCAATTGCCAACCAAACCCTATGCGCCAATACTACCACTGCACCTATTGTATTTGGAAGTCCGGTATCCGGCACTACTTATACCTGGGTAAATAATAATCCGTCCATTGGATTAGCTGCGAGCGGTACGGGCAATATCCCATCTTTTGTTACAACAAATAATATCAACTCCATCAATGCAACAATAACAGTAACTCCTATCACGCCAATTGGCTGTACGGGCTCACCAATATCTTTTGTACTAACTGTATCTCCCATTGCCACTGCAAATGCAGTAAACAATCAAATACTTTGCAATGGCAGTATTACAGACTTGATAAAATTCACCAGTCCTAATGGGAACAATGGTGGAGGCTCCATAGTTTATAACTGGACAAACACGGCTCCATCCATTGGTTTACCGGCAACAGGTAGCGGTAACATAGAGCCATTTACAGCAATTAACTCAGGAGCTGATCCTGTAATTGCTACCATCACTGTTACCCCTTCATTTGTAAATGGTTCGCTAAATTGTATGGGTACGCCCATCAAATTTAGCATAAGAGTAAATCCAACAGCGGTAGTAAATGCCATTAGCAATCAAACAGTTTGTGCGGGCCAGCCCACTGCGGCAGTAAACTTTACCGGTGCAGTTGCGGGTACTACATACAGTTGGGTAAATAGCAACCCATCCATTGGTTTGGCAGCAAGCGGCACCGGGAATATTGAATCTTTCATTGCTCAAAATACCACGCCATTTACTATCAGGGGTACGATTACCATTACGCCTAATTCTGCATTCGGTTGTGCTGGTATATCAAAATCGTTTGATATTACTGTAACAGGTGTATCGGTAGCAGCAAGTTCTATTGCTACCCCTGCACTGGTATTATGTGATACCAATACCGTTACAAGTCTTAGGGTTGTAGGTGGCGTATTAGCTACGGATGCAGTATGGAATTGGTATAAAGATGCTTGTGGCGGCACTCCATTTGCAACAGGTGCGGTATTAAACAATATTACCGTTACCAATACCACTACCTTTTATGTAAGGGCAGAAGGAAGTTGTAATAATACCACTTGTGCTTCAGTAACAATTCAGGTTGCTAAATTAACAACCAATGTAAGGCAGCATTGGAATGACGTATTATTTTTTGATAACAGCAGCAACAATTTTGTTAAATGGCAGTGGTTTAAAAATGGCCAGTTAGTTCCTGGTGCTACATTGCAGCAATACAGTGAGAGCAGTTCATTAAATGGTAATTATTATGCACTAGTAACAGATAATAATGGCAATGAATTGCTGACTTGTCCGCTGGATATTGTCGCAGGTAGTTTTCAGGGTATCTCTTTAAAACTAAATCCTAACCCGGTAACAAAAGGACAATCGTACAGACTGATCAGCAGCCTTACACCTGCAGCAATAAGGGGTGCTTCTATAACAGTAACAGACATACTCGGCAAGCAGTTGACTCAAATCAACACAACAACTCCAATTACAATTTTGCAGGCACCTTTAAAAAGTGGAATCTACATTATAACCTTACTATTACGAAACGGACAGCGTTACAGTGTAACAATGATAGTTCCATAATAACTGCAAAAAATAATAAGAAAATAAATAAAAGTAAAATCCTTAAAAAATATTTAGTATGATAAAATACTGAATATTTTTTAAGGAAATTAAAATCTTCAAAATCTAAATATATTTTATGCGAAAAATAATTATCACCGCCTGTTTTATTTCAGCGCTGTTTCAGATACAAACTTTTGCACAGTTCAGCATAGCTGTTAATGCCGGGCTGGCAGGTTTGAAATACAAAATTAAAGAGGGTCAAAGCAAAATTAAACCCGGCCTTGGATTTGATCTGGGATTTACCCGAAAGTTTAGTAAGCACTGGGGTTTTGTATCGGGCATGGGTGTAATGCAGTATAATACAGATGCATTTATGAATAACAGTAGCGAGGCATCTGAAAATCAGGTGGATGATATGGGTGCCGGTTTTAAATATACAGTTAAAACAACGGGCTATAAAGAAACACAAAATTTTACTGCTGTCACTATTCCCCTAATGTTACAGTACAGAACTGCGAACGCTGAAAAAACACAATGGTTTTTTAATACCGGTGCAAAACTGATTTTGCCATTCGATACAAAAATAAAAGCAGCTGCACAGCGATTGGATCTGAGTGGGTATTACCCCGATTTTAACCTTCAAATTAATGACCTTCCGCAACATGGGTTTGGCAATGTTAATAATTGGAGCAGCGATTCTAAAACTACCATTCAACCAGAAATTGCCCTTAGCGCATTAACAGGTATCAGCTTTAATTTAAAAAATAGTTACCGCCTTTCTATAGCAGTGTACTGTGATTATGGGATGAGCGGAATGAAAAAAACTACGGATCAGCCACTTGTAACCTACAGCACGCCTATTAATAGTGGAGTAGTTGCCAATAGTGTATTGGAAATTAATAACACTGGTTTTGTAAGATCGCTTAATACAGGCATTCAGTTTAAACTTGATTTTGGAAAAAAGAAGCTGAAAGTAATTCAACCGGAAATGGTGGATTGGGATAAAGATGGGATAACTGATAGCTTGGACCTTTGCCCCTACAAACCCGGATCACCTGCTTTTAAAGGTTGCCCTGATACAGATGGTGATGGAATACCGGATAATTTGGATAATTGCCCCGATGTAAAAGGGTTGCAAAAATATAAGGGTTGTCCGATACCCGATAGGGATAAAGATGGTATAAATGATGAGGAAGACAAATGTCCCGATCTGCCGGGTATAGCAGCTTATCAAGGTTGTCCGCCCCCCGAAAAGGACAGTGATAATGATGGAATTGCGGATGCTTTTGACAAATGCCCTTCTATTGCCGGTGTGGCCGAAAACCAGGGTTGTCCGGTTATTGAAAAAGAAGTAATCATGCAAACCAATCTTGCTGCTCAAAACATATTATTTACTACCGGCACGGCAAAATTAATAGGCAGATCTTTTGATGGTTTAAACGATGTGGCTAAAATAATGCGTAAAACCAGGGGTTTACATATTTACATAGATGGACATACTGATAATGTGGGTACCGACGATTTAAACCAAACACTAAGCGAAGCCCGTGCACGAACTGTGCAGCTTTACTTCAAAAATCAAGGTTTAACTATTGCTCGCTTACATGCTGCTGGTTTTGGTAAACTTCGCCCGATTGCAGACAATAAAACTGCAGCAGGACGCCGTCAAAACCGCCGGGTAGAGCTAAGGCTTTCCTATTAGTGAATGTTAAATAATATATGCCTGATCATCTTCTTTAAACTTTTTTTTAAAATAAATGTACATGAACAGACAGCAGACATGCGCTCCGTTCATGTACATTTACCTGCCCTGCTTTGCTAACAGGCCGGCATATACGCTTCAATTCAACTCGCTTCGAAAAACAAATTCCTTCAATAATTTTTAAATTCTATTGGAAGATTTAACGGCTTACCCTACAAATGTGATTGTACCATGCTGATAAATATATACTTGCCAATTCTATTTTTAAAAAGCAGCAGTAAAACTTTAATCGGCGCACACTTCACCCACTAAATTTTTGCTTTCACCTACTTTATACAAAAACGAATTGTAAAAATTTTCATTTTTACATTCTAAAAAAACAAATTATGAAACATACCCTTATTTTATTTGCCTCTATTTCCTTTTTTGCCAGTAGTTGCCATAAAGCTGTACTTGATACGGCAGCCATTTTAACACCTCTATCTATTACCAAGGCCGATTTTGAGCTGAATTTTAAAGTTGCAGGACAAAGTTTTACCAATTCAGATATCAATATTTTAGCTTCACCCGTTACGATACCTATTAGTGGTGAAAACCAAAGCTGGGATGTAAGCGGCCTGACAGAAAGCAGCACTTACGTACTTCCTGAACTCATGAAAGTGGCGAACGACTTTTTTAATACAGCCACCTATGGTGTAAATTTTACAAATAATTTTGGTTTTGGCCCCTTACAAAGTGCAGGTACGCCTGCCACCGAATATTTTGAAGTGGCAGATGATGGTTTCTTTTATTTGGGTTTTAATACAAAAGAAACCGATGTATTAACCATTGCCAGCATTGGCGGAACGCTTACTTATCTTCCGCAAAACATAAGGGGAAGTAAAAAAGTTCCGCAACTAAATTTACCGGCCAGTATTAATAGTAATACCAGTACAGCTAACATAATAATTAATACCAACTTTATTGCCAATGCCCCGGCCTTAGGCGTTAATAATGTACCCGGCCAGCTTAAACTAACCGATAGTATTAATAACAATATGATAGCAAGCGGAACGCTCACCTTAAAAAATATTGGCAAAGTGAGGGTGTTGATTAATAAGCGCACTTTAGTTGAAAAATCAAATTACCTTTTAGGCGGAGCTCCTGCACCGCCCGCATTATTAAACAGACTTGGCTTAACCGATGGTACAGTTGTAACAACAGTTTCGTACGATTTTTATGCACAGGGTTTAGGGCGTGTGGGAAGAATTTTTTGTAACGCAAGTGGTACTACGGTTATATGGGCATATTTTAGAGTTAATTAGTGTCTGCAAGAAAACGATCAAACCCATAATGGGATTCATCTTTAGCAATAAATTATTATTGAAAAG